>NZ_AJXD01000022.1:0-58629 GCF_000264725.1 Acinetobacter sp. HA
CTCTAAGCTTCAGTTAAACAGGAATCGTACCCGAAACCGACACAGGTGGTCAGGTCGAGTAGACCAAAGCGCTTGAGAGAACTCTGCTGAAGGAACTAGGCAAAATGGTACCGTAACTTCGGGAGAAGGTACGCTGCCGGCGGTGATAGGACTTGCTCCTTGAGCTGTTGGCAGCCTCAGAAACCAGGCCCCTGCAACTGTTTATTAAAAACATAGCACTCTGCAAACACGAAAGTGGACGTATAGGGTGTGATGCCTGCCCGGTGCTGGAAGGTTAATTGATGGGGTTAGCGTAAGCGAAGCTCTTGATCGAAGCCCCAGTAAACGGCGGCCGTAACTATAACGGTCCTAAGGTAGCGAAATTCCTTGTCGGGTAAGTTCCGACCTGCACGAATGGCATAATGATGGGGGCGCTGTCTCCAGCAGAGGCTCAGTGAAATCGAAATCGCCGTGAAGATGCGGTGTACCCGCGGCTAGACGGAAAGACCCCGTGAACCTTTACTGCAGCTTGACATTGAACTTTGATCTTACTTGTGTAGGATAGGTGGGAGGCTTTGAAGTGGCGACGCTAGTTGCCATGGAGCCGTCCTTGAAATACCACCCTGGTAATATTGAGGTTCTAACTCTGTCCCGTTATCCGGGACGAGGACCATGTCTGGTGGGTAGTTTGACTGGGGCGGTCTCCTCCTAAAGAGTAACGGAGGAGTACGAAGGTGCGCTCAGCGTGGTCGGAAATCACGCGTAGAGTATAAAGGCAAAAGCGCGCTTAACTGCGAGACCCACAAGTCGAGCAGGTACGAAAGTAGGTCTTAGTGATCCGGTGGTTCTGTATGGAAGGGCCATCGCTCAACGGATAAAAGGTACTCTGGGGATAACAGGCTGATACCGCCCAAGAGTTCATATCGACGGCGGTGTTTGGCACCTCGATGTCGGCTCATCTCATCCTGGGGCTGAAGCAGGTCCCAAGGGTATGGCTGTTCGCCATTTAAAGAGGTACGCGAGCTGGGTTTAGAACGTCGTGAGACAGTTCGGTCCCTATCTACCGTGGGCGCTGGAAATTTGAGAGGATCTGCTCCTAGTACGAGAGGACCAGAGTGGACGAACCTCTGGTGTACCGGTTGTGACGCCAGTCGCATCGCCGGGTAGCTATGTTCGGAAGGGATAACCGCTGAAAGCATCTAAGCGGGAAGCCTACCTCAAGATAAGATTTCCCTGTGACTTTATGTCACCTAAAGAGCCGTTGAAGACTACGACGTTGATAGGTTGGATGTGGAAGTGTAGCGATACATGAAGCTGACCAATACTAATTGCTCGTGAGGCTTGACTATACAACACCCAAACAGTTGTTGTATAAAAGCTCAATTGATTCGATATTAAGCAAAACAGCTTGATTTAGTGAACGCTAAAGAACAAACTACTGCAACTCAGATATTTCTATTAATGAACGATGTTCAAAACACTGTTTTGAACGAGTGCAAGATTTGACCAAGCATTGGCATCTAAATAAGACCAAACGCAAAGTCATAAACAGTTGTGCTGGCGACCATAGCAAGAGTGAACCACCTGATCCCTTCCCGAACTCAGAAGTGAAACCTCTTAGCGCTGATGGTAGTGTGGGGTTTCCCATGTGAGAGTAAGTCATCGCCAGCTCATTATTCTAAACACCCCCTGTCAAATGACAGGGGGTGTTTTTTTATGTCTAGGATTTAAGAAAGTATCTAAATATTGATTTTTAATCTAAACCCATAGCAGAAAATCTGCACACTATATAAATTCATAGTGGTTGCTATCTTCTAGGATGGATTCCCTGTAATTGATTTTGGTAGTTTTTTTAGCTGATGCTAAGTGCTGTATCGCTATTAAATACGTACCTACAGTGCCTAGGAGGACGGGTGGAAGGTGAATAACTTTGTTTTACCTACCACCCTAGTGGTAATAGAACGTTTTGCGAGCTATCGGTAGATAGACTTGTAGCTGTATGGACTCAAACGCCTTATATGAAGTGCATTGATATTTACGGTGTATATTTCATAAAGGATTAAAGATTTACATATAAATATTATTTCTAGTCATATGCTGTATGTTTACATAGAAATAAAAAACCAGCTCAAAGCTGGTTTTTTATTAGATGGATAATTTAAGCAAACACTTTCATAACCTGATCTAGAAGTACCCATAGGATCACAATCGCCACTACAGGCTCTGCAATTTTTGCCCAAGTTGGCGCATTGACTACAACCACATCTTCAACGTCATGTTCTAGGGACTGATTGTTTTGGCTGACCATCTGATTAAACTCCTTCATCGTTGCCTCCAATGATAGCTCTTCTTGTGGCATTGGTTTAGAGCCTTTCAGTTCTAACAGATTATTTGTTGTCCAAACCCAATCATCTGCTTGACCAGAAAGATGCTCGATCTGACCATATAACAGTTCCTGAATACTGTTCAGATTATGATTGCCGGTATCATGTAGCTGTTTAAGCTCTATGAGCTGAAGTTTGAAAATCTCATAAATATTAGCTTCTTGTACTTCACGAGAAAGAGTAGACTGATTGGATTTAAGTGTACTCAGATGACGGGCAATTTCCTGAATATATAGTTCATCAGGATGATTAATTTCATTATAGATCTTATTCGGATTAAGCTTCCATTCACTAACCAGCTTACCTAAAGTCAGCGCACTGATTTCGGCAATGTATGCACGACGTTCCTGCTTTGGATACTGACTTAGAAGCTCAGGCTTTTGAGTTTCTATCTGTTCAACAAAATATTGTACTAAATCAAAAGCCATTCACTTACTCCGTTCTTATTTAATCTAATAACCTGAGGCTTGGTTTTTCTTTGGTGTTTCAGGTTCTTCTTCAATGTTTGATTTTAAAGCATCTTCTTCAGTTTGTGTATGCTCATATTCATTTGGATCAAAGAATAGTCCCTGACCATTTTCACGTGCATAGATACCCAGTACCGCAGCCATTGGTACATAAATATCACGTGATACACCACCGAAACGTGCTGAGAATGTAATCGCGTCATTGCTCATATGTAGCGCATGTACGGCGTGCGGTACGATATTTAGAATGATCTGGCCATCTTTAATAAACTGTTCTGGAACCATGGTATTTGGACGCGTAGCATCAACCAACAGGTATGGTGTCATATTGTTATCACAGATCCATTCATAAATCGCACGAGACATATAAGGACGTGTAGGCGTGAGGTTGAATTCCTGTTCAGACATAATGAGTACTCGATTAATTTGATAACTGGGCAGCGTAGCGGTTCTTTTCCTGCAACGTCATTGATTTGATAAAAGCAGGACGGCTAAAGATTCGCTGGCAATACAGATAGAATGGGCGGCATTGCTGTTTAGGTAATTCTACACCCATACTGTGCAAACGGATAAACATCGGCGCAAGCATGCAGTCCAAGATACTGAACTGCTCTGACATGAAATAGGGAAAGTGCTGAAATAGTGGCATCAGGGATACCAGAATATCGCGAAGCTGTTTTTGCGCCTGAGCTTTCGCAGCGGGATCTAAAGAATCCGGGTGTTTGAGCATGATATCGGCCAGTTTAAGCCAGTCATGTTCGAAGCGCCATAGATATTGGCGTTGCTCGGCTCGCGGCATCGGTGCATCGGCATAGAGCTTGTTCTGACGATAGCGATCATCAATATATTCAGAAATAATCTGGCTAATAAATAATTTCAGATCATTTTCAATCAGCATCGGTAGCTGATTATAAGGATTTAGACTGGCCAAGTCCTCATCGTCACTATCGACCAAGATTAAATGATATTTAATTTGTTTTTCGGTAAGAACGTAGCGAATCCAATGGGAACGAAAGTCATCGGCATGGCTATATAAGGTGATTCCTTGAAGTGGCGCGCTTTCGACTGACATAAATCCTGAGCAAATTTTAGTGAGTAGAATAGGATACTAAAAATCAACCTAAAAAGCACGAAGCATAAAAGACCAATTGGCTTTTGACAGGGTAGATTATAAGAAAAAATGAAAGGAGCAGAACAAGATGATCATGAATTTAGGTTTAATCATAGTGTTTGTGATTATAGGTATAGCCAACTATTATCTGACCAAGTCCTTCTGGTGTCATGAAGGGGTATGGGGTAAAGATGTTCATGAACAATAATATATACAATTCTATTCAGTGGTAAATTTAAAGCCATAAAAAAACCCTGGAATAAACCAGGGTTTTTTGTCCGATTCGGTAAACGAATTAACGTTTAGAGAATTGAGGACGTTTACGAGCTTTACGTAAACCAAGTTTCTTACGTTCAACTTCACGAGCATCACGAGTAACGAAACCAGCTTGACGAAGAGCAGGTTTAAGAGTTTCGTCAGCAGCGATCAATGCACGAGTAATACCGTGACGGATAGCGCCTGCTTGACCACCGATACCACCACCAGCAACAGTGATGTAAAGGTCGTATTTGTTAGTTGCTTCAAGAAGTTCTAACGGTTGGTTAACAACCATACGAGCAGTCTCACGACCGAAGTATTGTTCTAAAGAACGGTTGTTAATTACGAGTTTACCAGTACCAGCAGATAGGAAAACACGTGCAGTTGCGGTCTTACGGCGACCTGTACCATAGTTTGTAGCCATGTGCTGTATCCCTTAGATGTCCAAAACTTGTGGCTGTTGAGCTGTGTGAGGATGCTCAGTACCAGCGTACACTTTCATTTTCTTGATCATTGCATAACCAAGAGGACCTTTTGGCAACATGCCTTTAACAGCGCGTTGGAAGATCTCTTCTGGTTTGTGTGCAACTAATTTCTCGAAGTTAGTTTCACGGATACCACCAGGGAAACCAGTATGGCGATAGTATTTCTTATCAAGTGATTTTTTACCAGTCACTTGAACTTGCTCAGCATTAATAACAACGATGTAATCGCCAGTGTCAACGTGAGGAGTATAAGAAGTTTTGTGCTTACCGCGTAAACGACGAGCGATTTCCGTCGCAAGACGGCCTAGAGTTTTGCCAGAAGCATCAACAACGTACCAGTCGTGTTGAACTTCAGCTGGCTTAGCACTGAGAGTTTTCATTAAACCACTACCTATTATAGTTGGTTTGGACGGTGGAATCTGTCCAAACAAAAGGAGACGAGATTCTAAACGAATACGTGAAGAATCACAAATGAAAATTAAAAATTTCAAGCGCTGTATTTTATATAATCTACGAGCATAAGGGAAGAAAAATTAAGCAGAATGCATAAAAATAACTGGCAAGATTTGTAACGCAGATTTCTCTGAGAATCACAACAGTCCAAAACACTGTACAGATCGCTGCACGCAAGCCTGTTTGAAACAGGCTATACTATTGAAGGCCTTAGTGAATAGAGAAGAAGATGCTGCCTTTATATGTCACCAGCGGTGAACCTGCCGGAATTGGTCCTGATATCTGCTTGAGTCTGGCAAATCGGGTTGATGAGCGTCCGATTGTGGTACTTGCGGATCTAGAAATGTTGGGTCAGCGTGCCCAGCATTTAAATCTGGCAATAGAGCTGATTGAATATAAGGGACAAGAGTCTTCTTCTGAAGAAGGTCAGCTCTATGTCGAGCATGTACCTTTGAAACAACAAGTGATATTGGGTGAGCTCAATAGCCATAACGCTGCTTATGTATTGGAACAATTACGTCGTTCAGCTGACTATGCCATGACCGGGAAAAGTGTTGGTGTGGCAACAGCACCAGTGCAAAAGTCAGTCATTAATGATGCCGGAATCCATTTCAGTGGGCATACTGAATATTATCAGGAATTTGCTGGTGTGCCTCGTGTCGTGATGATGCTGGCAACTAAAACCTTACGTGTCGCTTTAGCAACAACGCATCTTCCGTTACGGGCAGTCGCGGATGCAATTACGCCTGAGCGTCTGCATCAGGTGATTGATATCCTGATTCATGATTTACAATCCAAATTTAAAATCAAACAGCCAAAGATTCTGGTCTGTGGTTTAAATCCGCATGCAGGCGAGGGCGGTTATTTGGGGATGGAAGAGATTGAAGTGATCAATCCTGTGCTGGAAACTTATCGTGCGCAAGGTATCAATATGAGCCTGAGCCTACCTGCAGATACTTTATTTACTCCTGAAAACTTGAAAGATACCGATGCGGTACTGGCGATGTATCACGATCAGGGTTTACCTGTGTTAAAATCTCAGGGCTTTGGTGAAGCCATCAATATTACTTTGGGCTTACCGTTTATCCGAACTTCTGTCGATCACGGCACAGCACTCTCCCTCGCAGGTACAGGCCTTGCGAAAAGCTCAAGCTTGCATGTGGCTGTGGATTTGGCGCTGGATTTAGCGCGTCAATGATCTCGTCTTTATTACACGTTGGAAATGTCTATGTATCAGATTAATGCCTTAAACCCGAAAGATGAAGGGCATCACACGCGTAAGCGTTTTGGTCAAAACTTCTTACATGACCAACGTGTCATTGCCAAAATTGTCCGTTCAGTCAATCCGCGTGCAGGCGAAAATATTGTTGAAATTGGTCCAGGTCTGGCCGCTTTAACTTCACCTTTGATTGGTGAATGTGATGCTTTAACCGTTCTGGAGCTTGATCGTGACTTGGCTGCAGGTTTGCCGGGTCGTGTTCCGCATCCTGAGCGTTTAACGATTGTTGAAACAGATGCATTGAAGTACGACTTCACCAATTTATTTAAAGAAGGTCGTCCATTACGTGTAGTTGGTAATCTGCCATATAACATTTCGACACCATTATTGTTCCATCTCTTGGAATTCGGTGACAAAGTTAAAGACATGCACTTCATGCTGCAAAAAGAAGTAGTCGATCGTATTACCGCTTCACCGAACACCAAAGAATATGGCCGTTTGTCGGTGATGATTCAGTATTACTGCAAACCGACATTCTTGTTTGAAGTGCCACCAGGTTCGTTTAATCCGCCGCCAAAAGTGACTTCTGCGGTATTCCGTTTAGAACCCTATGACGTTAAACCGATCGTGGCGAAAAATGAAAAAGCTTTGGCACGTCTGGTATCCCACGTATTTACCCAGCGCCGTAAAACTTTGCGTAATAGTCTGAAAGGCATGTTGGTTGAAGATGGTTTTGAAAAGGCAGGTGTAGACCCAATGGCACGTCCAGAGACTCTGACACTTGCTCAATTTGTGGCTTTATCTGATCAAATGGTAGCTTAAAAAGAATGACTCGCACTGTTCGATACAATTATGTGATTGGTGATGTGCAAGGCTGTTTTGAGGCCTTGAAGGCATTACTGAAAGAAATCCGCTTTGATCCGGATCAGGATTTTATCTGGTTTGCGGGTGACCTGGTCGCTCGGGGTGAAAACTCGCTGGGCGCGTTGCGCTTCATTAAAAAGTTGGTCGATAATGGTGTCGCTGCAACAGTGCTGGGCAACCATGATTTGACTTTATTGGCTTATGCACGCGGCATTAAGCCGATTAAAGACAAGGACAATGTCCGTGATGTGATTGATGCCATCGACAGTGATGATCTGATTGACTGGCTGCGGAAACAGCCTATGTGTCTGTTCCCGAATGAACAGACAGTGCTCACGCATGCCGGTATTCCTAAACTTTGGGATGTTGCCAAGACTGCTGAGTTAGCTAAAGAAGTAGAAGCAGTCATAGGTCATGATGATTTTGAAGTCATGGATGCGTTCCTGAGCGACATGTTTGGCAAAGAGCCAGCACTCTGGTCAGATGAGTTAGAGGGTCATGAGCGTATACGTTGTATCGTGAATTACCTGACGCGGATGCGTTTAACCGATATAGAAGGACGTTTAGAATACAGTTTTAAAGACTCTCTGAATGATCCAATGCCAGAAGGCTTCAGACCCTGGTTTGAGTTTGAGTCGAAAGCTGCCAAGACGCATCAAATTATCTTCGGGCATTGGGCAGGATTACAGGGTAAGACGATTTCCGAACATGTTCAAAATGTCGATGGTGGCTGTGTTTGGGGCAATCAGTTGCTGGCTTATCGATTAGAAGACCAGCAGATGTTCGCGGTTCATAATCCCGTGCTTTAAGATATCCAGAACTAAAAAGCCACGTTTCAACGTGGCTTTTTTATAGCAGAAATAATGTAAATTAATCCTGACGAATCCAGGTCTGACTACGGCCTAATGTCGATACACCGATATAGCCACGTAAGGTGAGACGCTTGCCAGTCGCATTCAGGCGAGCTTTGGCATCATAAACTTTGCCGGTCAGTGGATCGATGATCCGACCCTTATCATAGTTATTGGCTTTACCTACTTGTTTTAAGCCGGTAAGTACATCCATGCCTAGAATCGGTTGATTGGTATACGGTGCCGGGCAGTTGTTACAGCTTTTTTGTGGGGTATAACCAGGGCGAGGCGTTACTTTCACGATTTTACCCACGTAGGTACCGTTATTTTCTTGACGAATTTCAATAATGGCTTTAGGGGAGCCAGTTTTATCATCAATTTGTTGCCAAGTGCCGGTCAAATCCTGTGCAAAAGCTGACACAGTCATACATGCACCCATTAGCATCATTGCGATTTTAGATTTTTTCATATTAATCATCCCCATGTGGTTTGTTACAGACAGTCACTAGTTATTTTTTGATCAGTCTGCACTAAGAATTCAGTTGTGTTTAAGTCCCATGACCGAAACTTGAGTATGGTCATATAAATTTAAGGAATTTCCATCGACAGCGACCTGATTAATCAGGTCATGAATATGTATATCGGATGCTGATTGCAGCGTAGCGTTTCCAGCATGATGTAATGCAGTGAATTTCAATTTGTTGAAGGCTTCTGGCTCCAGTATTTCAAATGAGTACTGAGTGGAGGGCAAATGATCAGCACCTTGTTTTCTTGGCTTATTACCAAAAAGTGGGTGGGATAATGAGTTGCCTAAATTTCTAGATAAGCCACCTCTATTATATTTCGCCGATTTAATCAGGATCATGGCCGGATCTGTCTTGTCATGCATCTGCTGCCAAATATTTATCCAATTCTCTCCACAAGAAATTGGGTTTAAAGCAACACCAGATGTCCTGAAAACACTCATTGTTTTCATTCAATTTCCTTGTATTTCAAAATCAAATATCCATTTGATTTGCTTCACTCTTGCTGTATATGAAGTTTTAATACACAAAGATTAAAAAAATCTGTATGTTTATTATTCATACAACCTTATATAAAAAAATGCAAGTTGAATATAGGCAGAGATTCATACTTAAGTCTTAAAGATTATAACAATATTCTTGTGGGTGGAAACGTGATTTTTAACCCATATTGAATGATGTATAGGAAAGTGAGAGAAAAATATTTAAAATAACTGACCAAAGAGACAGCGTGTAGCCAAGTCGAAAATAGGGGAATTAGTAATATTAAAACGATTGAAAAGATTATAAATATATAAAATTACTAAGTTAAAATCTGTCATTTAGGTCAATTTAATTACTGGTATGAAACTTAAATGAATTTATGAAGTGACTAATTTGTCATTAGAATTTAATAGTTCATATTTTTATCTAAATCGATATAAGAATAAGATGACTATAATAAAATAGATATAGTCATCTAAAAATGACGATGTGGTCAGATTAAAGATTCTGAAGATATAGAATAAAAGTCGGTAGCCAGAGGGCCGTAAAGACAGCATTCACTGCCATACCAAATGCTGCGTATCGACCTGCAACACTACCACGCTGCCAGGCTTGTGCTGTGCCAATCGCATGAGCGGCAAGGCCCAGTGCAAGACCAGAAGCACGTTCGTCATTGATATGACGCAGAATGAGAGGGGAAAACGCAGCCCCAATGACACCAGACAGAATTACAATCAGAATCACCAGGCTAATTGGTGCATCCAGTAAAGTCGCGATATTAATCGCAATTGGGGTAGTAACTGCACGAGTGGCAAAGGCCATGATGTCACCGGCTGCCATATGTAACAGATAAGCGAGTCCCATGGGCAGGGCAACTGCACTGATACTGGCGAAGATCAGAATTCCAATCACACCTTTTAATGGCAGGTCATCATAGCGCATCGCTGCCAGAGGAATTGCCAAGGCCACCGTAACATAACCTAAAAGACGGTTAAACAGGGGATTGGTGTCTTCCGTATAATGTTCATAAGGAACACCCAGTACAAACAGAATAGCCAGCACAAAGAACATGCCAAAGACAATGACCGGAATTTTAGGAATCACACGGTTACATGGTTTAGCCGCAAGATAGGCCACTAGCGTGATCAGGAAACCATAGAGTACAGATAACATAATGATCTCCTAAAGCCAGCGCTTGGCCATTTTTGCATAGACCCATAATGGAATGAGCGTACTAACAAACAGAATCAGCAGAAAGGCTGGAATTTTATGTCCCATATGCACCAGCATCATCAATGAGCCGGCGCTGACAGGTAAAAATGCAAAGGCACTTTCTTTCATAATCTTGTTATTGGTATCCACCAGTCGGGCAGGAATTTTGCTCCAGCGACGCCAGCTAAACAGGACGATGAGCAGGCTGATCAAACCGACCAGATTGCCTAACTCAGGGTGCTCTAACTGGGTCATGATCCATACTGCTGCTTCCCGAAAGACAATAATCAGAAGCAGCGTGCCGATCCATGCTGGCCAATCTATATGCTTAATCCAGTTCATTTTAGAGTCTATTTAATTTGATTTATCGAGTTTTAGTCGATCTTACGCGGTATTTCAAATTCTTCAAGTGGCCGTTGAAACTGAACTGCTTGCTCACCCAAAATATCTTCTAGGGAGAGATGTGCCTGGCGAATGATCTGTGCCAGTTTCTGTGGAGCAATACTGACCTGCAAATGCAGCTGACCTTGCTCGTCATAATGCTCGGACTGAATCACATTCAGATCATAAAGTTGATTACGCAGTTTGCCATGTGCAGGCTGTAACTTAAGTTCAAACTTTTGCAGTTCTCCCATCAACGCTTCATGTACCGCCTTACGTAGCAGGTCAATCCCTTCTCCAGTGTGAGCAGACACATACACCCGTTCTGGCTGATTGGGTTTGTGATAGATAATCTTGGCTTCTTCACCGCTTTGGTCAATTTTATTATAGACACGAAGTACTGGAACATTAGCCCCAATTTCCTTGAGCACACTTTCTACTGCATCAATCTGTTCCAGAATTTCCGGACTGCTGGAATCAATCACGTGCAGCAACAGGGTGGCTTCTAAGGTTTCTTCCAAAGTCGCTTTAAAAGATTCTACCAGTGAGTGAGACAGGTTACGTACGAATCCTACCGTATCTGCCAGTACTACAGTGCCAATGCCTTCCCAGTCCAGACGGCGCAAGGTCGGATCCAGAGTGGCAAACAGCTGGTCAGCTGCATAAACATCGCTATCTGCAAGAATATTAAACAGGGTAGATTTACCGGCGTTGGTATAACCAACCAGAGAAATGGTAGGTACAGCAGCTTTCTGACGGGCTACACGACCTTGCATCCGGGTTTGACGGACTTTATCCAGTCGAGCTTTCAGTTGCCCCATCCGTACGCGCAGCAAACGTCGGTCAGTTTCCAGTAAAGTTTCACCAGGACCACGTAAACCAATACCCCCTTTCTGGCTATCCAGATTACCACGACTACGAATCAGGCGAGAAGAAAGATGCTGTAACTGGGCCAGTTCGACCTGTAATTTACCTTCATAAGTACGGGCGCGCAGCGCGAAAATATCCAGAATGAGTTCAGTACGGTCGACCACCCGGCATTTAACAACGCGTTCAAGGTTACGTGCCTGCGCAGGGGTCAGGGTATGATCAAAAATCACCAGATCAGCTTCAAGAGCTTCAACTTTTTCTGCAATTTCCTCAGCCTTGCCGGAGCCGATAAAATATTTAGGATCGGGTCTTAAACGCTGAGCATGCATATGCTCAAGAATTTCTGCCCCTGCTGAACTGGCCAACAGGTGAAATTCTTCTGCATCCAGATCCTCCAGCATCTGCACGGTCACACTGACCAGAATGACACGATCTTTGGCACGATGCTGTTCAAAATATTCCACTCAGTCCACACTCTACTTAAAAACTTTTTTAATAGAATTCATTTTAGTGGAAAAAGACAGGGACAGGTAGCATTGCTCTGTGAGTTTTGGGTTAGAGTGCAGCAACAAAAAATTGCGCCAGGCCGACTAAAACAGCCGCATAAAATGCGGTTGCCACAAAAATGTATTTCAGTGCTTGTGTGAGTTGAAGGGTTTCAAGCGTAACCTTTGGATCTTGCTGCATGATAAAACTCCATAATTTACTCATTCAATGGAAATATAATAATTCATCGTTTAATTGAATAAAAATTGCAAAATTTAATCCGTCTGAACGGTTTTTATAATCAATGCATGTTCAGAATGAACAGTATAGAATGGTAAAGATACGTGAAGATGATGACCTGAATCGACCTGGAAATAGTGATCCTTGTATGCACTCGACTATAAATAATGAAACATCTGAAATTCGTGGTTTAGCAAAATTTTTGCTCTATAGCAGAAAAATGGTTGCCTCTGTCGCAGCGGTGAGTGAAGGGTTCTATCTGGTTTACCGACACGGTTTATACAAGAATCCGAATAATCCACATAACACGCGATATGTGCAGTATTTCTGTCGTCAGCTATGCAAGGTATTTAATATTGAAGTGCAGGTACATGGCACCATTCCACGAGAACCCGCACTTTGGGTGAGTAATCATGTGTCCTGGCTGGATATTGCAGTACTCGGTTCTAGTGCACGGGTGTTTTTCCTGGCTAAAGCCGAGATTGAACAGTGGCCGCTGCTTGGCAAACTGGCGAAGGGCGGGGGAACTTTATTTATCAAGCGAGGGTCGGGAGATTCACTCCGGATCCGTGAGCAGATTACCGGATTTTTAAAACAGGACATTCCAGTGCTGTTTTTCCCTGAAGCCACCACTTCAGATGGACGTGCAATCAAGAAGGTCCATGGCCGGATTCTGGGTGCAGCAATTGAAGCAAAGCGCCCGGTACAGATTTGCCTGATTTGTTATGTCAATCAGCAGGGGGAACTGGATACAGTTGCGCCTTTTATTGGTCAGGTCGGTTTCGCTGAGCATGTACGTAAAGTGTTAGAGATGCCAAATGTCACGGCACATTTAATGGCATTACCCGGGATTTCTACAGAAGGTCATACGGTGGATACGCTGACGCCGTTGGTGCAGGAAAAGATGAATGAAGGTCTGAAGTATTTACAGAATAAGGTCCTGAAAACACCCTTGGAAGTTACTGCATCAGTTTCGTAGGTAAAACAAACAGAATTATTTTCCAAAAAACTAAAATGAGCGTTTATTGGCGCTCATTTTTTTATATGTAGCATTCAGTAGTTTGTTGTTTTAACCAGTGTGATCCAGACGTGAACCTAGGGTTTCGAGATGCATCGGGAAAACATTATTTTTACGGTCTTCAAAATAATGACGTAAGGTCCTTTCTACACTCGGGAATGCTAGTTCTGCCCAAGGAATATCCACTTCGTCAAACAGGCGTGATTCAATGGTTTCTTCACCAGCACCAAATTTGCCTTCCACCAGTTGAGTTTTAAACAGCACATAAATCTGACCGATACGTGGAATATTGTACATACAGTACAGCTGTTCGATTTCCACTTCAGCTTCGGCTTCTTCACGGGTTTCACGTGCTGCGCCTTGTTCCATGGTTTCAAACAGTTCCATATAGCCGGCAGGTAAAGTCCACAGGCCATAACGAGGTTCAATCGCACGTCGGCATAGCAGTACTTTGTCTTCCCAGACCACTAGGGATCCGCAAATAATCTTTGGATTAATATAATGAATAAAACCACAGGAGCTGCAGACATGACGAAGTTTTTGATCACCTAAAGGTATTTTTTCAGTTGTCTTATGTCCACAGGCCGTACAGAAGTTCATATTCATCATCAATGACAAAAAGTAGACTCAGGATAACTGAAAAATTGAAATTTGGCATCAATTCTATCCTCAGGAATCAAAAATCAGCTATGATGAAATCATAATGAGAATGAGGAAAGCGTGGATGGATGAACGCAATTTAACACACAGATTACAGCAACGTTTGCGCTTTTCCAGGCGGATTCAGCCAGCGCATGCTGCCGTGTTAATTGCGATTACGGATGAGTCGGATCCCAAGGTCTTACTCACCCGCCGTTCGGCTTATCTGTCTAATCATGCCGGTGAGGTTTCTTTTCCGGGCGGTAAGCGTGATCCGCAGGACACCAGCAATATCGTCGTAGCGCTACGCGAAGCCTATGAGGAAACCGCACTGAACCCTTTCGATGTGCAGCTCATTGGTGATCTGCCCATGCAAAAGGCACGAAATGGCATGTTGGTAAAACCGATTGTTGGACTGATTCCACCAAAAGTTCAGCTGATTCCACAACCCACTGAAATTGACCGGATTTTCTTTGCCTCACTACGGCATTTACTTGAAGCCAAACCCACACCTTATGAAGTACGCTTTGCCCAGCAGTCGTTATATTTCCCGAGTATGCGCGTGGAAAATGAAGTGGTCTGGGGGCTGACTGCGCGTATGCTGATTTCTTTATTCCAGTATGGCCTCGACTATAAAAAAGACTGGCCATTCTTACTTAATTCACCAGCTTTTAAACGATCAAAATTCTTTCAGGACTGAAGAGGATATTCAGGCATGTTGTACAAATTTCAGGGACATTCTCCAAAAGCGCTGCAACAACCATGGGATGGTTGGGTCGCACCCACAGCGACCGTGATTGGTCAGGTTGAATTGGGCAGACAGGTCAGTATCTGGTTTGGCGCCGTGGTGCGTGGTGATAACAGCAAAATCCATCTTGGGGACTATACCAATGTACAGGAAAATGCCGTACTGCATACTGATGCGGGGATTGAAATGCATATTGGTGATTATGTGACGATTGGTCACCAAGCCATGCTGCATGGCTGTACCATTGGTGATAATAGCCTGATCGGGATTCAGGCTGTAATTCTCAATAATGCCGTGATTGGTAAAAACTGTATCATTGGCGCGAATGCGCTGATTCCGGAAGGAAAAGTGATTCCGGACAATTCTGTGGTGATGGGATCGCCGGGCAAAGTGATAAAAACCCTAGATGAAGATACTGTACAAAAGCTGAAAATGAGCGCACTGCATTATGCCAACCATTTTCAGAAGTTCCAGCCATTGGAACAGGTTGAGCTTTAAGCAACTCTTCTACCTGTATTTATTGACCTGGCGATGGCCAGGTTTTTTTGTATCTGTTTCGGGAAAATCTCGCGTAGCGGATATGAGTGGAGTATCATATCCGCGTTTTTTATATTCTCTGAATTAAGGTTGTGCATGAAAGTGCTGGCATTGGAAACTGCCAATGAGCAGTGTTCCGTTTCTGTGATTGATGACACTCAAGAATTATTTTTCCAACTTGATGCGCGCGCAAAGGCACAAACGCAAACAATTCTCCCAATGATCGAGCAGGCTTTAAAAGATTTAAGCCTAGCGGTTTCTGATTTGACTGCGATTGCATTTAGTCGTGGACCGGGTTCATTTAGCGGTGTGCGTATTAATGCCGCGGTAACACAAGCCTTGGCTTGGTCGAATGACCTGCCTGTGGTACCCGTTTCGACCTTACAGGCCTTGGCACAGGCAGCATACCGTTTGCATGGCCTGACGGAAGTGACTGCGGTACTCGATGCACGTATGAATGAAGTTTATATCGCCAGCTATCAGCTGGATGCTCAAGGCATTATGCAGCCAGTAGATGAAGAACAGTTGCTTGGTTATGAACAGGGTAGCGCCACAGTAAAATTTGCTGTAGTCGGCTCAGGCGCTCATCTGGTTCAAACAGAAGCCACTGAATACAAAGATGTCAGTGCGACTGCACAGGATATTGCCACGATAGCGCGTGTGGCAGCAGCATCAGAAAACTGGGTCAGTGCTGAATTGGCACTGCCGGTCTATTTACGCGATAACGCATGGAAAAAAATTCCAGAACAAGGCAAAGCATAATTAATCAGGATTAAGCATGGATCTATTACTGCTGCTGAAAGCGGCAATCATGGGTATTGTTGAGGGTATTACTGAGTTCTTACCGATTTCCAGTACAGGGCATTTGATTCTGGCTTCAGAATTAATGAATTTCTGGACCAAGGAAAAGAGTGATGTTTTCGTGATTGCCATCCAGATGGGGGCAATCGCAGCAGTGATTTATGAATACTGGATACGTCTGTGGGGAGCCGCCACCGGGATTGTCAGTGGTGAGCCACAAGGACGCCGTCTCGGTATTGGTCTGATTTTGGCTTCGATTCCAATCATACTTATCGGGCTGACTTTTGGTCAGACTGTAAAAGAATTGTTATTCAACAATATTGCAATTGCGATTGGCTTGATTGTCGGTGGTCTGATCATTATTTGGATTGAAAAGAATCCACCTCAAGTCCGTGCCCAAGAAGTTGAAGACCTGACCATTAAAGATGCTATCTGGATTGGTCTGATTCAGGTTTTATCGCTGATTCCAGGTACTTCACGTTCTGGTGCCACCATTATCGGTGCGATGTTCCTCGGTGTATCACGTAAGGCAGCGACTGAGTTTTCCTTCTTTCTGGGTATCCCGGTAATTGTCGGTGCAGGCCTGTTAGACTTATACCAGAGCTATGACGTGTTTAGCGGGACGCAGGACTGGGTGGTACTCACTGTTGGTCTTTTAGTATCCTTTATTTCAGCATTGTTATTGATCCGTGCGTTAGTCGCTTATGTCGCGAAGCGTGATTTTATGATTTTTGCCTGGTACCGTATTGTATCGGGACTGCTCATTTTATTGTTTGCATACACAGGCTGGACATTATGGTAAGCGAGATTCGCTTATACACTGAAACTGCATATATCGAGAAAGCACAGCACTTTGAGGCTGTGCTTTCTTCTCGTGGTGTACAGGTTCAGATTGAGACCGTAGAAAAACTCAATGCGCGTTTCTTTCGCCTGAATCCCGAACTGGCACTGTGTGTTGATGCGGACGGTTTATGGCTATGTGCCAATGGCATGAAAATGCAACCGGACTGGAAAGCGGAAGTGGGGCGTTTAAAACGTGCTTCACTGAAGTCGGAAATGATTGCACGTGCTTGCAACCTAGGTGAAAAGCCGACCCTAATTGATGCGACTGCCGGTCTTGGTCATGACAGCCTGTTGATGGCACATCTTGGTGCGCATGTCACTCTGGTCGAACGTCATCCGATTCTGTTTACCTTGCTGGAAGATACCCATACGCGTGCGCAGAATGATGCTTTCCTGAATCCGGTTGTATCGCGTATTCATCTGGTCTTCTCTGATTCTGCTGACTATTTAATCCAGCAGGCAGCAGAAAGCGCCATGGTGGATGTCGTTTATCTGGATCCGATGTTCCCGCAGCGTGACCAGAATCAGCAGGCACCCAAGAAACAGGCACAGGTGAAAAAACAGATGCAGCTATTGCATATGCTTTTGCCTGAAGATGGTGAAATGGACCTTGGCGATAACCTGCTGGAACTGGCACAGAAAATTGCTAAACGGGTGGTGGTGAAGCGTCCGCGTCTTGCCGTTTTTCTGGCTGATAAAGCACCCGATCATCAATGGCAAGGGGATGCTTGTCGCTTTGATGCGTATTTTCAGCATGATCTTGTAGCTGAATAAGATAATTGCTTCAAAATTCGCCAAGGATTTGTTATATAGTTAAAAATAGCATTGATAAAAGTCCTATCAAGCATAAACTTATTCTGCGAATTAGCGAGCCACTTGATCTCCCCGAAATCCTATGATCGACTTCAAACCATCCATTAATTTTTGGCACGATTTTAAGAGCAATCAAATTGCCGGAATATGGTTGTTTCTGGGGTCGAGGCGTTCCCTGCAAATGGTACGTCCCTCCATTCTTCAACTGGTGTTCTGGGGCATTCTGGGCGGTTGTGCCAACAGCCTGTTCAGCTGGCTCAGTTCAGGCCGGATTGGGGAATTTAACTCCCAAGGTCTGGTTAGCTACGCACTCTGGCCTTTTATTGCCCTGATTGTCGGGATTTTTCTGTCACAGCGGATCAATAATCCGCGTTTGATGCTGGTGCCGGCCCTGCTCTGGCTGGTACTGGATACGCACATCATGCTGTTCCAGTGTCTGATTCAGTATCTGGGCGATCTCGACTATCTGCCGTACATCCTGTATGACTATATCCCGACCTTATTTGTGATGCTGTTTGTCTGGCAAAGTCTGGCTGTGGTCTGGGTATTCTCACGTGAACTGAAATGGCCGTGGTGGGAGCGGGCACTAATTATGCTGGCAACCCTGTTTACCTTGGTCGTTTGGCAGATTTCTGTCAAAGATCAGCCGATCTGGAAAGTGGAAGAAGTCCCGCCCAGCTTTGCTGAAGATGCCTTCTATGCACAACCTAATTTACTAAACAAAGCGCTGGATTCTATTGAATATGGCGAGTTTGCGCAGTCACACTGGTATTTTTGTGGGTGTGGCAGGTGCCAGCTATCAAGATGTATTCTATTCAGAGATTGAACGGATCAAGGAACAGTTTGATACCCGCTTTGGAACCTTTGGTCGTTCGATTGCCTTGGTAAATCACCCAGCAGCTCGTACCGAGATGCCAATTGCTTCCAAAACCAGTATGGAACTGGCTTTACGCCGTATTGGCCAGCAGATGAATCGCGAAAGTGATGTGCTCTTCCTGTACATGACCTCGCATGGTTTGCCAAACGTATTTGAAATGGAAAATGCACCGCTAGATCTGGCACAGGTCGATCCAAAGTGGCTGCGTGACACGCTGGATGCATCCGGCATCCGCTGGCGAGTCATTGTGATTTCTGCCTGTTATTCCGGCAGTTTTGTTTCTGCACTGCAAAATGAAAATACCTTGATCATCACCGCTTCAGCAGCAGATCGCCAGTCCTTTGGCTGCTCGAATGAAGCCGACTATACCTACTTTGGCCGTGCCTTCTTTGATGAAGCCATGCGTGAGCAGGACAGCTTAAAGGAAGCTTTTACACAAGCCAGCCAGACGGTAGCGAAGTGGGAAAGTGCACAAGGTTTTGAACCTTCTGAGCCGCAGTGGGTCATCGGTAAGAATATGGAGTTGATGTTACCTCAGCTTGAACAACGTCTTTTCCCGCCAGCGACAACAGCTTCAGCTTCCCAGTCAGTCGCTTTGGCGCCCTAAACTGATCAATGACTTTAGAAAATAGAAAAGGAATCATGATGGAACTGCTACAGAATAATAGAAGTTTTGAAGGTGAACAGCGAATCTATCGCTTTAATTCTAAAGTGTTAAAAAATTCAGCGCGCTTTGGTATATTTCTGCCGCCGCAAGCCTTGGCAGGACAAAGCTGTCCAGCGTTATTTTATTTGGCAGGTCTGACCTGTACTGAAGAAACCTTTGCGATTAAAGCGCATGCGCAGCGTCTGGCAGCACAGCTGGGCCTGATTCTGATTACACCAGATACCTCGCCACGTGGTGAAGGGGTAGCTGAAGGGGATAACTGGGACATCGGACAGGGTGCCGGTTTCTATATCAATGCAACGCAGTCTCCTTGGGCTGAACACTTCCAGATGGAAAGGTTCCTCATGAATGAGCTTTATCCATTAGTGAATGAAGAATTTGAAATTCAGCCAGGCAAAATCGGTATCTTTGGACATTCGATGGGGGGGCATGGCGCATTAACCTTGGCATTTAAATATCCAGAAAAATTTGTCTCTGTTTCTGCCTTCGCTCCGATCTGTGCACCAAGCCAATGCCCTTGGGGTGAAAAGGCCTTTAGCAATTATTTAGGTGAAGATCGTGCAGAATGGGCCAAACATGATGCGACTGAACTGGTCAAAGCCAAAGGTGCACTTTATCCGGATATCCTGATTGACCAAGGCTTTAATGATCAGTTCTATAACCAGCTGAATCCTGCCTTATTCCAGCAAGCTTGTGATGCCGTGGGACAAAAGCTCACCTTGCGTGAACATCAGGGCTATGATCACGGTTATTACTTTATTCAGAGCTTTGTTGATGACCATCTACAGTTCCATGCGGTACAGCTCGAAAACTGATTTTTAGCTATAACCCAAAGCAAATGACTCATGGCATGGATGCAAATATGCTGGTATCCATGTCTGATCATGCGCTATGCTTGCAAAGATTTATATAATAAAAACAAGGCAGTTTATGCAAAATACCAGTGATATAGACGCATCTACAATTCCTCCAGTCATTCCACCATTCCCACCTGATATTCCAGCCACGCCGGAAGTAAGACCTGTACGGGTAGGCGGATTACAGCAGTTTCGTTTTTATGGGACCGCCAGTGAATATTTCGGTATTTGGATTGTGAATATCCTGCTGACAATCGTCACTTTAGGATTGTATTCACCTTGGGCCAAGGTACGCCGTCTGCGTTATTTTTATGGTAATACTGAATTTGTACAACGCCGTTTCGACTTTACCGGGGTACCAGTCAAAATTTTGATGGGGCGTCTGATTGCGCTGGGGCTATATTTTGCCATTTCGATTGCTTCAAACCTGTCTACTACAGCGACACTGGTCGGGTTGCTGATTCTTTATCTGGCAGTACCCTGGCTAATTCGGGCGACACTACGATTTAATGCCCGCAACAGTAAATTTGGCAATGCCCGGTTTTATTTTGGCGGCACTAATAAGGAAGCTTACTGGACCTTTATCAAAGCCATCCTGATTTATATCCTGACCCTAGGGATCTTTTTCCCGGTATTGGTCTGGCTATATAAACGTTATTGCTTTGATCATCTCTATGCAGGCCAGTTGAACTTCAGGCTGAATGCCACAGTGGGGCGATTACATGAAGGCCATGTATGTCCCGCTGTTTATTTTCATGGGTTTTCTGGTTGCGGTGATGATCTTTGGCATAGGTTCCAGTTTTGCCAATCTTGGCAATCCTGGAGTTTTAAGCTCGCTAATCGGCTGGATTGTGGCGATTTATCTCTTTGGTTTTTTCATCATTTTCCCCCTGATGCAGGCCCGGATTTTTATTACCACTTGGAACAATACCTCTATCAGTCGTAGCCAGTTCAAGACCGAGTGTACTCAATGGCACTATACCTGGATTCTGGTGACTAACTGGATTGCACGTATTCTGAGTTTAGGTTTGCTTACACCATGGGCAGCGATTCGTCTATATCGTTATCAGGTGGAATCATTAACCCTGAATTTACGTAATGATCCGGACATGATGATGAACAGAGCACAGCAGGATCACAGTGCGCTGGCAGAAGAGATCAGTGACATCTTCGATATTGATGTGTCGTTATAACAGGAGAAAAGTATGTCTGCTCAGGTCACTGACGTCATTTTCTATGATGGCATTGTCTCAAAACCGCAACCGGCGCAGGTGTCCCGGATTGATGATCAGTCGGTACTGATTCGTTACGGCGAAGCTTATGCACAGCAGCGGCGTTATCTGTATGCAGACATGCAGCTGATTGGAGCACTTGGAAAAATTCAGCCAGTGATTGAACTCAAAGATGATGCCCGCCTGGAGTTTTCTTCTGAGCTGCCAGAATGGTTTAATTTACAGCGTAAGGGATTACAGCACTCGATCTGGAAACTGGAACGCACCCCGGCTTTAATTCTGTTTAGTGTGGCATTTGTACTGGCACTGGGTTTTGCGACAATTAAATGGGGCATTCCAGCAGCTTCCTATCATGTGGCTCATCATCTGCCTGCCAACACTTTGACGCGTATGGGCGATGAAGCAGAAAGCTATGTCTTGAAGATGACTGAAGATACTAAATTGCCTAAGGCACGTCAGCAGAAGATTGTTACGCAATATCAGCAACTGGTTGCAGGAGATCAGCCGGCGAAAGTGGTGTTCCGTCAAGGCGGAGCAATCGGTGCCAATGCACTGGCGATTCCAAATAATACCATTATCCTGACTGATGAACTGGTCGCACTGGCTCAGGATGATCGGGAAATTATGGGGGTGTTGGCGCATGAACAGGGCCATCTGGTACAGCGGCATAGCCTGCAACAGGCACTTTCCAGTTTAGGGTTTAGCGTAATTTTAATCATGATTACCGGTGATGGTTCAGACTTGCTGACCAATTTACCGGTAGCCATGGTCGGCGCCAGCTATTCGCGTAATTTTGAGGCTGAAGCAGATGACTATGCTTTAAATGCGATGCAGGCCCAGCATATTCCCACCATTCATTTTGCCAACTTTCTGGAACGCCTGGCTAAAGACAGTGGGGAAGATAAGGAGGCCGAAAGCTCAGTATGGGATTTCTTTAGTAGCCATCCTGCAACACAAGAGCGGATTAAGGCGGTAAAAGCATTTGAGGCAGAACATACACTACGACAGCCCTGAGGCTTAGAGTTGCTGAATTTGCCATTCTGCCTGTAAAGGCTCCTGACCCATCCGTTCGAGATGCTCAATGACCACCTGCTGTAGTCGCGGCAGGTCGACATCTTCCTGCTGTACCCGAATCTGTACCCGTAAATGCTGATCCATAGGTATCATTTCCACCGTCGCATTTGGCATGTGAATTTGAATATTCTGTTCAGTCGAGGCCACTTCAAATTTGTGTTGCCAATGTTTCATTAACCGTAAGGCAATACGTTGAGCTTGTAAGGTCGGAATATCAGTATAACTTTCTTGCATAGTTTGAATGATCTTGTTGAGAGGTATTCATCATAGGCGGGAGCATCCATAACCGGCAAGTCTTGTCCTATAACAATTTGTTAAACGGATGCGATTATTCAGGCGAACAGACGCAGGCGCAAATACAATTTGTTATAATACGGTATTCATCTCATATTCAGCCAGGTTCTTTCATGTCCAAGCCGTATTTAATTGCACCTTCTATTTTGTCTGCTGACTTTGCCCGCTTAGGTGAAGAAGTTGAAAATGTACTGGCAGCAGGTGCTGATGTTGTTCATTTTGATGTCATGGACAACCACTATGTGCCAAACCTGACTTTTGGGGCAGGTGTGTGTAAGGCATTGAAAAAATATGGTATTAAGGCGCCGATTGATGTGCATCTGATGGTTAAACCGGTCGATCGCATGATTGGTGATTTCCTTGAAGCCGGTGCGGACATTATTACTTTTCATCCGGAAGCTTCTGATCACGTTGACCGTTCTTTGCAGCTGATTAAATCTGGCGGTGCTCAGGCAGGTCTGGTATTTAATCCGGCAACACCTTTGCATTACCTTGATTATGTACTGGATAAAGTGGATCAGATCCTGTTAATGAGTGTAAACCCGGGCTTTGGTGGTCAGAAATTCATTCCGATGACTTTGGATAAATTACGTCAGGCACGCAAGATCATTGATGCTTCTGGTCGTGATATCCGTCTAGAAGTAGATGGTGGGGTAGGACCAGCCAATATCCGCGAAATTGCACAAGCAGGTGCGGATATGTTTGTAGCAGGTTCAGCGATCTTCGGTAAACCGGATTATAAAGCTGTGATTGATGAAATGCGTGCAGAACTGGCGAAAGTAGGACAAGTCACTGTCTGATCGGAATTTTATGTTATTCACAGCAATCTGTGGATAACTTTATGGATAAGTATATGGATATCTATGTGGGTAACCCTATGGATATCCAGCATAAATTGTAATCAATTGTAGCTTGGTTGTTTAAGCATTATACAAAATATGTATAAAAAGAACTCAATTTGGGTTCTTTTTCTATTTTGAAAGACTTACAAATTCTGGTGTTTTATTCACCTATGCTTACAAATCAAGCTTTATAAAAAGTGATCAACTTATTTTAAATTCGTGTTTCATTGTGTAACTTCTCCGAACAATTTTAAATTTAATTCATGTGCATAACTTAATTATTTGATGTGGATAAGCTTCTTGTTTTGGAGCAGTGCTGAGCACCTTGTTGTCATTTTTAAAGCAAATGAGAACTCTGTTTTGTTCTCAACTGTATGTCTAAAGTAGCGAGTTTTTTAAGGGCTGTCTTGGGTGCTTGAGTTAAGCTGAGTTAAGTTACATCTCATACGGTCAATTTTTGTAATCTGCCCTATATTTTTGCAAGTAATTTTATACAATCTCACAGTTTTAGGAGGAACGACCTCCCTTGATGTAAAATATTGCTTTTACTCAGGAAAAATCGTCAGGACGGCCTGATTTCTTAATTCATGAAGGAGGGCATATGGCCTGGTTTTTACTCATACTGGCAGGTCTTTTTGAGGTAGTGTGGGCCTACTCAATGAAGCTATCGGAAGGCTTCAGCAAACTGACCCCCAGCATTATTACTATCTTTTTCATGTTTCTAAGTTTTGCACTGCTGGCTTACGCTATGCGTACGCTACCTTTAGGCACCGCCTATACCATCTGGACCGGAATTGGTGCGGTTGGTTCTTTCCTGATTGGGATTTTTATTTTGGGAGAACCTGCGACTGCCATGCGCATGCTGGCAGCTGTCTTGATTATTTCCGGTCTGGTCTTGATGAAACTCTCATCTTCTTAAAGTTTATAGGGTGTACCCTAATGTAAATGTTTCAGTATTTATTTATATCAACCTTCTATTGAGCATTACGTTAAAATATAATCTTTCTGTGGCAATGCAACAGGGTGAGGACATGAACTTAAGCTATATCTATATGGATTCACCTGTGGGGCAATTGCAATTGGTGGCGAGTACTAAAGCACTGGTTGCGGTGCTTTGGGACTGTGAAAAGCCGAACCGGGTCAAGCTGGCAACTTTAATGGAAGATCCTGGGCATCCTATTCTGGTTGTGACTAAAGTGCAGTTGGAACAATATTTTGCTGGTCAACGTAGCTGTTTCGATGTGCCTTTGGACTTTGCCGGTACACCATTTCAGAAAAGTGTCTGGCAGGCCTTGCTGAATATTCCTTATGGAGAAACTCGAACCTATCGTGATATTGCCCTGGAAATTGGTAATCCGAAAGCGGTTCGTGCCGTGGGGGCTGCCAACGGTCGTAATCCGATTTCGATTATTGCTCCATGCCATCGTGTGATTGGTGCCAATGGCGCTTTGGTGGGTTTTGCAGGTGGACTGGACCGCAAGGAAATCCTGTTAAATATTGAACAAAATAAGTAAGATATATTCTATCCTAATAAAAATCTGACCCAACAAAATGAATCCATTTTTCGCCCCAGTGATTGAAAGTTTCTGGTGGCTGTTTCTTTTATTTTCCTTAGCAGCTTTATTCAAGCTATTTAAACCATATCTCAAAGGGAAATTCGGTGAGTTTGCCGTTATTGTGCATGCTAAACGCTATCTTAAACAGCCGCATTATATTTTGATGAATGACCTGACCTTTGAGGATGGGCAAGGGACTACTACCCAGATTGATCATCTACTGTTAAGCCCATTTGGGCTATTTGTGATTGAAACCAAGAATTATAAAGGCTGGATTTTTGGGGGTGAACGTCAAAAAATGTGGACTCAAAAAATTTATAAACAGAGTTATAAATTCCAGAATCCGCTGCATCAGAACTATAAACACGTCAAAGTGCTGGAACAGGTTCTGACAGACGTTTTAAGTCCAGAACATATCCATTCACTGGTGGTGTTTATGCCAGAAGCTGAGTTTAAGACCGCGATGCCAGCAAATGTTTTTCGTAATGCCAGCTGGACGGATTACGTGAAAAGCTTTCAGGAGCCGGTAATTTCTGAAACCAAACTCAATCGGATTCAGCTGCATCTGGAGAAGGCTATGCTGGAGAAATCCAGACAGACCAATCGTCAACATATAGAGGGCTTAAAGCAGCGTAAGCAAGTTAAATAAAAAATCCCTGAAAAGTTCAGGGATTTTTAGCGGAATGCTGAGCATATCTGAGCTTTTCGGTAATTTCTTCCAGCGGTTTTACCCGTTTTACTTCATCCCACAGCGACTTCGCTTCAGGATAATGCTTGGACATCATGCCGAGCCACTGCTTATAACGACCGACCATATTCATTTCTTTTTTATAGGAACCATTCAGAAAACGAATTTGCAGACCAAGCAGTTCGTTCCAGCTAATGAGTGGATCATCACTATTTTTACGGATACATTGAGTCAGATCAGGCGTCGTTACTGCACCGCGTCCAATCATCAGATCTTCACAACCAGATTCTAGCTGACATTGCTTGGCATCGGCATTTGTCCAGATTTCACCATTGGCAATGACATTAATTTTTAAGGCTTCACGGATCGGTTGTAGCTGGTCCCAGAATGCAGGTGGGGTATAGCCATCCGCTTTAGTCCGCGCATGCACTGTTACCCAGGCAGCACCAGCATCTTCAATGGCATGGGCATTTTCCAGCATAAAGTTACGGTCCATATAGCCAAGCCGCATTTTTGCGGATACCGGAATATGTGCAGGAACCGCATCACGCACAGCTTTCACCAGCTCATACACGACTTCAGGTTCATCCAGCAGTACTGAACCACCACGATGACGGTTGACGGTTTTAGCCGGACAGCCAAAATTCATATCAATTGCGGGTGCACCCATAGCAGCAACTTTGACTGCATTGGCTGCCAGCATTTCCGGATTATTCCCCAAGAACTGTACATGTACCGGTGTACCGGCTGCAGTTTTACCTTCATTTAGGAGTTCAGGGCAATAATTATGGTAAACATGGTCCGGCAACAGCGAATCTGTGACACGAATAAACTCGGTCACACACCAGTCAAAGCTTCCGACGGATGTCAGTACATCGCGCATAATCGGGTCCGTTAAGCCTTCCATGGGTGCAAGAACAAGTTTCAACGGTCAACACCTGTGAATTTGAAAAACGGTGTTATACGGCTTTTTCGCCTGAATGTCCAGGCAGTTTAAATTTCATGCTTATAAAGGGAGGGAGCGTGAGAATGGATTTAGTACATATCAACAGATCAGCTGTCTTCAGCACAATAAAATAATAGAGTTTTAAATATTGATGGCTATATTGAAAAGAACAATAAATTTTCAGGATGGCAGTATGGAACAGCCTCATTTCAAGGATTATTTCTCCCAGCAGTCACAGGACTACGCCTTGTTTCGTCCACATTATCCAGACATGTTGGGCAAGATATTGTCAGAGCTGTCACCTGATATACAACTGGCTCTAGACGTTGGTTGTGGCTCAGGGCAGTTTTCAGAGGTCTTGGCAAATTACTTCGATCAGGTGATTGCGATTGATGGCAGTGCTGAACAGCTTGCCCAAGCCAAGCCTCATTCAAAAATACAATATCTTCAAGCTAGAGCAGAAGATATTCCTCTGGCTGACCAGAGTGTTGATCTGATTTCGGTAGCGCAAGCTGCACATTGGCTGGACCTGGACAAGTTTTATGCAGAAGTACAACGTATTGCGAAACCAAATGCCATTCTGGCTTTGATTACTTATGGTGTTTTTAATGTTGATGAGGAGCATTTGAATCATTATTTCAGGCATTTTTATGAAGTGACACTTGCTTCATACTGGCCGCCAGAACGTCCTCATGTAGATGAAGGTTATCAGAATCTGATATTCCCATTTGAAGAAATTTCAATTTCGCCCCCTGTGCTGCAAGTTGAATGGAACTTTTACCAGCTGATTGGTTATATGAGTACATGGTCAGCTGTTAAAGCAGCCACCAAAGCTTTAGGACATAATCCACTCAATATACTGGCAGATACCATGTTATCCGAATGGGAAGATCCGGAATTGCCCAGAGTCATCCGCTGGCCTCTGTCGGTACGGGTAGGCAGAGTAAATCCAGATTAAGTTTTGGCAAATAAAAAGCCCAGTAGTTGGGCTTATGAAAATATTAATTTTAAAAAAATCTTAAACTTACTTATTCAACAACATTTCCAGCACAAACTTGGAACCGATAAAACCTAAAGCCAGCAAACCAAAACCGATTAAAGTAAAACGAACAGCCTTTTGTCCACGCCAGCCAAATTTCCAGTGACCAATCAGTAAAGCGCCATAAACCAGCCAGGAAATAATACTAAATGCTGTTTTATGTGCAAGGTGTTGGGCGAAGAAATCATCAATGGTAAAGAAGCCGAAACCTAAGGCAATAGTCAGTAAGACAAAACCGGTCATCAGCATATCAAACAGCAATGATTCCATATCCTGATACGATGGTAACAGATTGACCCAGACCCGGCGTTTCTGTTTTTTCTTGAGTTCACGGTCCTGAAAACGCAGAATCACCGCCTGAATGGTGGCCATCAGCAGCACTGCATAGGCAGATAATGACAGGATAATATGAATATCAAGACCAAGCGAGTTCTGCACAATGATTTTGGCTTGTGGGGTAAAAGCAAAGCCTAAAATCAGGCCAGTCGCTGCAACCGGAATACCAATCAGATTCAATGGCAGAATAGGGCGATAGGTACTATAAGCCAGACTCAGTAAAAGCATCAGTCCGGAAGTAAACGAAACCAGAACAAAGACATCATAATTTATCCCCATCGGGGTGTGCATGTCACCATAAAGAACCATGCCATGTAACACCAGACCAAGAGCGGCCGTGATACCGACAAACCACTGATTTGGAATACGTTTCGACATTAAATGAACAAACAAATACCAGAAAGATGCGGTATAGGCGACTAATGCCAAAATTGTATAAACCAGAGGGAGGCTAACCATGTCTAACCTTTTTAAGGGTGATGAATATTCATTTATATAAATTCGATGCGAACTACAGTATCCTATAGCATTCTATGCATAAATTTTCTATTTTAAGAAACAATTTTTTGCTCACGGCTATTTTAAGCGGATTTTGCAATGTTTGATACCTTAACAGAACGACTCACGCAGAGTTTAAGAAATGTTACTGGCTCAGGGCAGCTAACCGAAGACAATATTAAAGATACGTTACGTGAAGTACGTATGGCACTTCTTGAAGCCGACGTTGCGTTACCTGTAACTCGTGAATTTATCGCGAAAGTTAAGGAAGAAGCATTGGGCCAGGAAGTGATGACTCAGTTATCTCCAGGCCAGGCCTTCGTCAAGATTGTCTATGACGAATTAACCAAGATGATGGGCGCGGCGAACGAGAGCCTCGACCTGGCAGCAAAACCACCTGTGGTTGTGCTACTTGCTGGTTTGCAGGGCGCGGGTAAAACCACGACTGCTGCAAAACTTGCACGCTTCTTACAAGAACGTCAAAAGAAAAAAGTCGCGATGGTGTCTGCCGATGTATACCGTCCAGCAGCAATCAAGCAGCTACAAACGGTTGCGGGTGAAGTCGGTGCGATTTTCTTTGAATCGAATGCCAATGAACGTCCAATTGATATTGCCAACCGTGCCATCGAACAAGCAAAAATCCAGTTTGCTGATGTCCTGATTGTCGATACCGCAGGCCGTCTGCATGTCGATGATGACATGATGGATGAGATCAAAGAGTTGCACGCTGCGATTAGCCCAACTGAAACCCTATTCGTGGTCGATGCCATGACTGGTCAGGATGCGGCAAATACTGCAAAAGCTTTTAACGATGCTCTACCTTTGACCGGTGTAATCCTGACCAAGACTGATGGTGATGCTCGTGGTGGTGCAGCACTTTCTGTTCGTGCCATTACCGGCAAGCCAATCAAGTTCCTGGGGATGGGTGAAAAGCTGGATGCGCTTGAGCCATTCCATCCGGAACGTGTGGCACAGCGTATTCTTGGCATGGGTGACGTGCTTTCTCTGGTCGAAGAAGTTGAACGCAAAATCGATAAAGAAAAAGCCGAGAAAATGGCGAAAAAACTGCAGAAAGGCGGCAGCTTCAACTTTGAAGATATGCTGATGCAGTTTGAGCAAATGAACAAGATGGGTGGCATGATGGGCTTCCTGGATAAACTTCCAGGGATGAGCAGTGCTGGCCTTCAGGATGCAATTGCTCAAGCCAACCCTGAAAAACAAATCAAGAAAATGGAAGCGATCATCCAGTCTATGACTGTTAAAGAGCGTCGTAACCCTGACTTGATGAACCCAAGCCGTAAGAAGCGTATTGCAGCAGGCTGTGGTATGGATGTTGCTGAAGTGAATAAACTGATCAAGCAGCATGCCCAGATGGCGAAAATGATGAAGAAATTTGCCAATCCATCAGGTATGGCAAAAATGATGAAGTCACTCGGCGGCTTGCAGAAACAGTTTGGCGGCGGTGGTGGCATGGGTCCACTGTTCGGCGGCAACGACAAGAAATAAGTTCTTTGTTTAAAAAAAGGCGCTTCATGCGCCTTTTTTTGCTTTTTAAGATATACAGTTTAATCAAAGCATACATTTACTTACCCAATCCTGTCGTTAGCTGAGGCAGACTCTTTAAAAAATGCAAACACAGGAGTAATAAAATGACGCAAGTGATTGTGGTACACGGCTATACGGCTGGTCCAGATGAAAACTGGTATCCCTGGATTCAGCAAAAAGCTAAGGAAGAACATGTAAGCCTAAAAGTTTTACGACTTGATCCCTCTACCACACCTCGGCTGGAAACCTGGCAAAAGCAGATGCAGGAGCAGATAGAAAGCGTCGATGAGAACAGTATCTTTATCGCTCACAGCTTAGGCACTATTGCGGCTTTGCATTATTTATCTCATAAATTAAAACAGCAGAAAATCAGGCAACTCGTACTCATTGCTGGTTTTAATGGTCGACTCGGACGTCTGGAAGAAGTGAATCCATTTATTGATGCTGCCCAAATTGACTTTGATTTATTGAAACAGCAGATTCAGGAACGAGTGGTCATCTATTCTGAAGGTGATGATCGGGTAGCACCAAAATTTAGTCTGGAACAGGCAGAAAGTCTGGATGCACAAGTGATTAAGGCTCAGCATTTTGGTCATTTTATTGATTCGCAAGGCTGTACTGAACTGCCTGAAGTCTGGCAAAGTATTGAATCAAATCTTATACGCCAATAAGTGTTTCGAGGCTGAAAGATAAAGTTTACAAAATGGATGCCAGTGGTCTGGAAATTTGCTTGAAAGCTTTGTAAAACATGTTAAAACAATGAGCCAGGAGCATCATTATTTTAACAATTAGTATAAGTATACAGCGATGACAAATAAATCAGGGAACGTTTATATCATTCATGACTATCAGTCGACCTCCAATGACCATTGGTATCCGTGGTTAAGTCGACAGGTCAAGAAACTTGGTATTGATGCCAAGCGCATCATGTTAGCCAATCCATTAGAACCGAAAATGCAGGATTGGCAACAAAGTCTGGCGGTACAGATTCCGCAAATGGATGCCGACACCATTCTGGTAGCACACGGGTTGAGCTGCCTGAGTGTGTTGAAATTCGTAGAACAGCACTATCTGACTCACCGTAAAGCTATTCGGGGAGTAGTGATGGTGGCAGGTTTTGATCAGCCGCTGGTGATGTGGTCAGAACTGAATGATCTGGTGCGCAGTGTAAAACTGGATTTCAAAACACTTTCCAAAAGCTATAAATACGGGGTTATGTACATTTCTAACAATGATCCACATGTACCCACTGCCATGTCTTTAAGTCTGGCCCATCGACTTCTCAATACCCAGATTTTTGAAGTCTTGCAGGCCGGACATTTTGAAAAAACTGATGGCTATGCAGATTTCCCACAGCTACTGGAAGTCATCCAGCGGCTGTATGGTCTAAATGAGCTGCAAAATGCTGCAGGCCTTTAAGTAACAGGTCGGGTTCAATCACGGGCTGGAAGGATTGTAAATGCTGTGCAAACAGCGGCGCATCACCACCCGTGAGAATCAGCTGGGCAGGAAAGTCACTCAACACCTTTTCAATGGTGCTGAGTAGCCCGAGCAGAATACCGTGATGTACGGCATCAATGGTATTGCGTCCCGGGCTCAGCTCTTCAAACGCAGCATCTGGAATTTTAATGCCTTTGGTATTCTGAATCAGGGCATCCCGCTGTAGATGTAAGTTTGGCAGGATAAAAACCCCCCAGATGTTTTTGCCCTTGAGCCAAGTCAATGGTGAGAGCGGTACCACAGCTAATGACGCAATAGTTTTGTGTATTCGATGTTGCAACTGCCAACACCTGTAACCAACGGTCAATTCCGAGTTGAGCCGGATCATCATAACCACAGATCAGGCCTGCATATTCAGCATGAACTTTGGCAAAGATCACTGGAATATTCAGGCGTTTTAGAATTTTCAGGATACGGTCATTATTTTGCTTATCTAGCACAGAAGAGATTCCCACCTGATGCAGGCCAGATCCCATAAAGTGTTGAATCAGACCCAGCAGTAAATCCGCCGGAGACTGTAGATGCATTTCAGCCGCATGTTCAATGATACGGTCTTGTTCCGTGATCCAGTATTTAAGACGTGTATTGCCAATATCCAGCCATAATTTTTTCATTGATCTTGCCTTAGCTACCAGTCTTTAAACGTAATTGCCCTTGATAAAAGGTCTGAATACCAGATTCAGTCTCAATCTGCACCGCGCCATCTTCCTGAATGCCTACAAAGATGCCTGCATATTGTCCTTGTAGGTCAGTAAATTCCACCTGTTGTTGAATGAAAGCTGCATGATGGTTAAAGCGTGCTGCCAGATTATGGCTGCCATGATTAAACCATTGACCTGCCTGTTGAATGGCCTGATAGAGTTCAGCAATCAGCTGGTTGCGTGTCACTGTAGCCAGGCCCAGTTCAGAGAGGGAAGTGATCGGCTGATCCAATTGTTCTGCTTCAATCGGGGCCAGGTTAATTCCCACACCGACCACTGCCTGATGGGTAGAGAGCGGCTCTACCAGAATGCCGCCCCATTTGGCATTCTGACTATATAAATCATTTGGCCATTTCACTTGCAGATCAAGCTTTTGCAAGCTAGGCATTTGCAGAATATTGAGTGCAACTTCAAGCGCGAGACGACCATCAATCGGTATCTCTGTATTCAGCAATGTGCTTAAATAGATATTGCCTTCTGGAGAAATCCATTGGCGTTGACGCTGGCCTCGGCCCTGAGTTTGGGCACGACTGCTGACCAATACCTGTCGAATGCCCTTTTGAGCGAGATCCCGGACATCATCATTGGTCGAAGTGGTGACGGGTTTCAGCAACAGGACTTCAGGCAGTTGTCCTGCATCTTTAAGCAGCTGCTGCAGTTCGCGAGTTTCTACATCCATCTGAATTTAAACGTGGTAAATGTCGTTATGGAGTTAATCATATATTTGTTGATTGGTGCAATTGCTGGTTTCACCGCAGGCCTGTTTGGAGTCGGTGGTGGCCTGATTATTGTGCCAATTCTGTACATTGTATTTACCCAGCTCCAGTACGATCCAAGTGTCATCATGCACATGGCAGTAGGAACCTCTTTGGCGACGATTATTGTGACCTCAATCAGTTCGGTCATGGCACATCATCTCAAAGGTGCAGTACTTTGGCCTGTTTTCCGTAATCTGGCACCTGGTTTGGTGATTGGATCGTTTCTCGGTGCAGGCATTGCAGACTATTTACCGGGTCAAGGCCTGCAGCTTCTGATCGGTTTCTTTGCAGTATGGGTAGCTTTACGAATGTTTAGCCGTGCCAATGTCAAGATTGATCCAGCAAGCACACTACCTTCTACGCCAAAACAAATGGCGACTGGGGCTGGAATTGGTATTGCCTCTGCAATCTTTGGAATTGGCGGCGGCAGTCTGACAGTGCCATTTTTAAACCGTTGTGGCGTAGTAATGCAAAAAGCTGTGGCGACTTCAGCTGCATGTGGACTCCCCATAGCGATTGCTGGCGCACTCGGATTTATGTGGTTTGGTAAGCAGTCGGATGTTACGGTACCGAATACCATTGGCTATATTCATATTTATGCCTTTATCGGCATCAGTATTATGAGTTTCTTTACTGCCAAAGTGGGGGCAAAAGTGGCACATCTATTGTCACCGGTCATGTTGAAGAAATGTTTTGCGGCCTTATTAAGCGTTGTCGGTAGCTATTTTATTTATCAGGGTATCAGTGCCTTTCTGTAAGGTAATTTATTTAATACAGATTGCAGAAAAGAGAGTTTAAGTACTCTCTTTTTTTATTTGATCAATATGTTTATGCTGATAAAGAGAATAAAAAACAGCATAAACAACCGCTAAGCTGGTTTATATAGAGGCTGGTTGGCTGCATAGACAGAATATTGTCTGACAATGTCAAAGCATTCCTTTAATAAAATAGGTTAAATAAATGAAAAGTCATTCAGCATGACAAGAACTGCATCAATAAAAATAAAGACAGGATGGCCATGCACGAGGAAAAAGCAAACAGCTTGTCTGAGCAGATCGCCAGGCATATCAGTGAACAGATTATTCGTGGTGAGCTTGTGGAAGGTGAGCGGATCCAGGAACTGAGAGTTGCATCAGAACTTGATGTCAGTCGTGGTTCTGTACGTGAAGCATTATTATTGCTGGAACGCACCCAGCTCATCGAAATCTATCCGCGTCGCGGTGCCATTGTCTCAGAAATGTCTGCACTGCAAGTTCGTGCCCTGTTTGAAATGTGCTGTCTTCTGCTAGGTCAGATCGTGCAGCGTATGGCTGAAACCTGGCGCCCGCATGAGGCAGAGCGTGTTCAGCTATTATTAGAACAACTAGAAGCGGAAACCCGCCAAGGTCACACCGAAAAGTTTTATGATTTGATCTTTCAGGGGCTGGCGCAGCAGCAGGACATGGTTGGCAATCCCTATCTGATGCGTTACTACCATGAGCTACTGCCTTCACTGCGGCGCAGTTACTTTTTAACCCTGAATATTTCCAAGCGCGAGCTACAGGAATCTTTTGATCTGTTTAAGCTGGTAACTGATGCAATTCTGAGCCGAAAATCACATCAGGCCACTTTATTTATGGAAGATTTTTGTCGACACTTGCGCAACCTTGTGTTGGAATCACTAACACGGATGAAACAAATTGAACTTGCGTGGGCGAGACGCTCGCGCCGTTAAATCAGGACATTATGCGTTTAAGCAGTTTAAAACTTTCAGGCTTCAAATCTTTTGCCGATAGTACAACTTTACACTTTAAAGATAACCGGACTGCCGTTGTGGGGCCCAATGGTTGTGGCAAGTCCAACGTCATCGATGCAATTCGCTGGGTAATGGGGGAATCGAGTGCGCGCCAGTTACGAGGCGGCAGCATGCAGGATGTCATTTTTACCGGGACTGCGAAGCGTAAGCCAGTGGGTGTGGCGAGTGTAGAACTACGCTTTGAAAATACCTATGGCAAGCTCGGCGGTGCGTATAATGCCTATAATGAGCTGGCCGTACGCCGTCAGGTCAACCGGGATGGCAAGTCTGAATATTTCCTGAATGGTACCAAATGTCGTCGTCGTGACATCACTGATATTTTCCTGGGTACCGGTCTGGGACCACGTTCCTACGCCATTATCGAACAGGGTATGATTAACCGTCTGGTCGATGCCAAGCCTGAAGAAATGCGGGTTTATATCGAAGAGGCAGCGGGCGTATCGCGCTATCAGGCCCGCCGTCGCGAAACCATGCAGCATCTGGAACATACCACCCAGAATCTGTCTCGCTTAGAAGATATTGCTTCCGAACTCAAGTCTCAACTCAAAACCTTAAAACGCCAGTCCGAAACTGCAATTCAATATAAAGAACTCGAAGGGCAGATCCGTACCCTGAAAGTTGAAATCCTGTCATTCCAGTGCGAGCAAAGCCAACGCTTGCAGGAAGAATATACCGTTGAGATGAACACGCTAGGCGACAGCTTCAAGTTAGTACGTTCTGAACTGACCACGGTTGAGCACGATCTGGGAACGACCAGTGAGCTGTTTCAGCGTCTGATCCAGCAGTCCACCCCATTGCAAAATGAATGGCAACAGGCCGAGAAAAAGCTGGCTGAACTGGAAATAAACCTGAAGCAGAAACAGTCTCTGCTGGAGCAAAACTCAACCAGTCTGGTACAACTAGAACAACAGAAAGCTCAAACCAAAGAACGTTTGCAGTTGATTGAATTACAACTGGATACCCTACAAGAGCAACTAGAAGATCAAACCACACAGTTACAGCAACAGGAAGGTTTAAGTCAGGATCAGCAACAAGGTTTGCAGGAACTGAAATCTCAACAGGCTTCAGTCGCGACCCAATTTGCCCAGATTAAAACTCAAGTCGAACAGCAACAGCAGCGCAAGATGCAGATGCTGGCACAAAGCGAGCAATTAGCTAAAAATATTGTTCGTATCGAGCAGCAAAAAGAAACCTTGCAGCAACAGTCCGCCCAGATTCAGAATCAAGCACAGCAAGATGAGCTGGAACAGTATCAGCAGGAGAAAGCTGATACTGAACAACAGCTGGTTTGCCTAGAAAGCCATCATGCTGAACTGAGCCAGCAGCTGGAACAGGTTAAACAGGCACATAGCGAACAACAGCAACGACAGATGCATTTGAAATCTGAATTGCAAGTATTGAATGCAGAAAAGAAAAACCTTTCCCAACTTCTGACGAAAGCTAATCCGGCAGCTAAAGCGGATGCCGTGCAACTGATGCATGTGCTAAAACTGAATGAGCAGGGCAAAGCCCATGCCAGCCTGATCGAGAAATTTCTGGCAAAATGGCTGTCTGCTCAGGTACTTTCAGATTCAGATCATTTTCTGGAAAATACAGCACGTCAACTGAAAGCACAGCAATCGCCTGCTAAAATCCAGCTAGTAAATGTTCAATCGCTGGCGGACTGGATTGAAGAGCCACACTATTCTTTATGGCAGCAGGTCGCCGTAGTGGAAACCCTGCAGCAAGCGCTACAACTACAAGACCAATTGCAGTTGGGTCAATCCATCCTTAGTTTAGATGCTTATCATGTCGGTCCAGACTGGGTGATTGGACTAGAGTTTGATGAAGCCAGCCAGGCAGGTCAAGGCGCACTGAGCCACCGGATTCGTCTGGATGAAATTGGAGTACAACTAGCTAAGCTGGAAGAGCAATCCCGCCAAGCTGAACAGCATCTGGCTGAATCAAAAGAACAGCTGACAGCGCTGCAAATTCAGCTACAGCAAATCACCAGTCAACAGCAACAGGCACAGAAGCAGCTGCAACAGCTGGACTTAAATATTGCCAAAGTACAAAGCACTGCTCAGGCTTTTGCAGTCCAAAAGCAACAATTACAAAACCAGCTCCAGCAGCTAGATGAACAGCTGGAAGAAGATGCAATGCAAAAAGATGATCTGGAAATTGATCTGCATGCATTAAATCTAAAACTGGAACAGGCTTTACCGAATTATAAGACCTTGCAATTCCAGCTGGATGAACTGACTACACAACTGGAAGATTGCCAGCAGCAAACCCACAATGCTCAGCAGGAACTGGAAATTACCCGTCGTCAATCGGTTCAGTCCAAACAGCAAGTCGAATTGCTACAAAAAGACCGAGTATTCCTGAAAGAGCAGTATCAACAAATTCTCCAACAGATTGAACAGGCCAAGAAATTTATTGATCCGGTACAGTTAGAACTGCCGCATCTGGAAAGCCAGTTTAACCAGCAGGTGGAATTGACAGCAAAACTGCAAAAAACCTGGTTGGAATGGCAGGTCGAGCTGAATCAGGTACAAAATAAACAACAGCAGCTCACTGAACAGCGCCATCAGTTCCAGCAGCAGGATGAAATACTGCGGAATACACTGGAACAGAAACGCCTGGCTTGGCAGGCAGCTAAATCTGATCTGCAACACTATTCTGAGCAGTTAAAAGAATTGAATAGTGAAGTCATTACTGGTCTGAATATCGAAGTTAAAGTACATCAGGCCAAGCTGGAAAAAGCCCAATCGCAGTTCGACAAGCTCGGAGCGGTGAATCTTGCAGCATCTGAAGAATATGAAGAGGTCTCAAAACGCTATAATGAGCTGAGCCATCAGATTCAGGATCTGGAAAATACCGTCGAGCAGCTGCAGGCGGCCATGAAGAGCATCGATCAGGAAACGCGCAAGCTGTTTATGCATACTTTTGATCAGGTCAATGCTGAATTGCAAAACCTGTTCCCGAAAGTATTTAATGGCGGCGAAGCGAGCTTAAGTCTTGAAGACGGATGGCAATCAGGTGTAAAACTGATGGCACGACCACCGGGTAAGCGTAACAGTTCATTGGCTTTATTGTCTGGTGGCGAAAAAGCATTAACAGCATTGGCTCTGGTGTTTGCGATTTTTCGTCTCAATCCGGCGCCATTCTGTGTGCTCGATGAAGTCGATGCACCATTGGACGATGCGAACGTGGGGCGTTTTTGTAATTTAGTCAAAGAGCTTTCAGAACAAGTGCAATTTATTTACATCACACATAATAAGCTTGCAATGATGATGGCAACAGACCTCTTGGGTGTGACCATGCCTGAACCGGGCACCTCAAAACTGGTTACAGTGAATTTGGAACAGGCAAAAGAATACGGCTTAGCTGCGGAGGCATAAAATGGAAATCACTACTATTCTCGGGATTGTTGTAGCAGTCGTGATTATGCTCTTGGGCATTCGAATGATCATGAAAAAACCTGCTGATGCAGCACCATCATTGGATTCGGAATTACATATTGATCCGGACAGTCAGACACCGGTTATTCCGCGTCATGTGCGTGCCCAGCTGTCAGCACAGGAGGCAGAGGCGCAACGTGTTGAACCGAGCCTGAATGCAGAAACTGTTGAAAGCACAGCACCGGCTACGGAACCAAAAGAAGCAGCAAAAGTAGAGCCGACATTGACGGAAACAGCCAAGCCTGTAGCACAATCTGCAAGCCCGCTGGATACGCCAATCGTTCAAGAGACTGAAGCAGAAGTCGCAAAAGCTGAAGTAAAAGAATCATCTGCTGAAGAAGTTAAGGCTGAAAATGCTGTTACAGAGGAAGTCAAACCTGCTGAATTTAGCCTGAACAGTAATATTGAAAAAGCTGAAATTTCAGACTTTGAAGATGAAAGCAGTATTCTCGACGCGCATCTGCATGAACAGAAAGTCGTGGATGATGAGTGCGCATTGGCAAATGCAGAAATGATTATTTCGCTGAGTGTCATTCCACAAGGCCGTGTATTGTCTGGTGAAAAAACGCTAAAAGTTCTGCTGAAATATGGCCTACGCTATGGTGAGCTGGCTTGTTTCCATCGCTACAGCGAAGATGGTTCTAAACTGCTATTCTCGGTATTGCAGATCACCGATACCGGTATGGAAGGTTTTGATCTGGAAACTTTGTCAACTGAAGAAGTAAAAGGTCTGGCATTCTTCCTGGCACTGCCACACAGCGATGTACAAAATGCTTTTGATACCATGGACAGTATTTCACGTCTGATTGCCCGTGAAGTAGACGGTATTGTCTATGATCAAAACCAGCAGGAGTTTACACCACAGCTGCGTGAATTCTGGCGTCATCAGGCGATTGATTATCGTGCTGGGCAGACTGCAGAAGTTTAAGCTTCTTGAAACTAGATATTAAGATTTTTTAATAGCCAAAACTGAAGAATATACAGGGCGGGCTTTTCCGCCCTTTTTTATGGTGAAATTATGACCCAAGATGCCACTGTCATTGCGCAAATGCGTCAATTGATTCAACTGATTGCCAAACATAATCATGCTTATTATGTGATGGATCAACCTACGATTGAAGACAGTGAATATGATCAGCTCTTTCACCAGCTCAAAGCTTTAGAAGAACAATATCCACATTTACAGCAGCCGGACACACCGACAGTCAAAGTAGGTGGACAAGCCCTTTCTAAATTCGTGACCGTAACGCATGCGGTGCCAATGCTGTCTTTAGGTAACGTATTTAACAAAGAAGAACTATTTGCTTTTGCCCGCCGTATTGAAGAGCGTTTACCCAATCAAAAGATCGAATACGATGTTGAACTGAAATTTGACGGTCTGGCGATTTCACTCTGGTATGAACATGGCGTACTGGTTCGTGGTGTCACCCGGGGTGATGGGGAAACTGGCGAAGATATTACCCAGAATGTCAAAACTATCCGTAACCTGCCAAAAATTTTATGCGAAGGGAATTGTAAACCTCCAGAACTACTAGAAGTACGTGGTGAAGTTTTAATGCCGAAAGCAGGTTTTAAAAATTAAATAAACATTTAAAAAGCATGGTGAAAAAGAATTTGCAAATCCACGTAATGCTGCTGCAGGTAGTTTAAGACAATTAGATTGTCAAATAACAAAAACACGTCCCTTAGCTTTTTATGCTTATGGAATTGCTCAGTGTCAACCTGGAAATAATATAGAAACGATTGCAGAAAATTTAGATTGGTTAGAGCAATTTGGATTTGAAAATTATAACCATTGGGTAGTAAACAGTATTGAGGAAGTACAAGCTAAATATGAACAACTAATTATCGAGAGACCTAATTTAAGTGTTGAAATTGATGGAATGGTTGTAAAAGTAAATAGCTTAGAGCAACAAAAAAAATTAGGATTTATTAGTAGAGCACCACGCTGGGCGACAGCTTATAAATTCCCTGCAGTGGCTGCATTGACCACCGTCGAAAATATTGACTGGCAAGTGGGCCGTACCGGGACTCTAACGCCTGTGGCACGATTGAATCCGGTTGCTGTGGGCGGCGTGACGGTTTCCAATGTGACCCTGCATAATATTGGTGAAATTCACCGTCTGGATGTAAGAATCGGGGATACCGTCAGTGTCTATCGTAGTGGTGACGTAATTCCTAAGGTTGAAAAAGTCTGGCCAGAATTTCGTCCTGCCGATGCGGTAGAAGTGTATTTACCTGAGAACTGTCCGGTCTGTGATTCTCCTGTGGTGATGCCGGAGGGTGAGGCATTGGCACGCTGTTCAGGTGAGCTGTATTGTGCGGCGCAGCGCATCGAGACCATTCGCCACTTTGTTTCACGTAAGGCCATGGATATCGAAGGTCTGGGCGATCGCTGGGTGGAGTCACTGTTACATCTCAATCTTTTAAAAGATGTCTCGGATATTTATCACTTGCATGAGCATCGTGAGCAATTGCTGCAAATCGAAAAAATGGGTGAAAAATCCGTGCAGAATCTCATTGATTCGATTGAAAACAGTAAGAAAACTACATTGGCAGCGTTTATTTATGCACTCGGTATTCGCGGTGTAGGTGAAACCACAGCACGTATGCTGGCCAACACTTTCCAGACTCTCGACGCTTTGCGTAGTGCTGATGTAGACGCTTTAAAGAAAACACCGGATGTGGGTGATATTACCGCAGAATGGATTGTTGATTTCTTCCAGGCACCGCATAACTTGGAAGTATTGGATCGCTTGTTGGCTGCCGGTATTCATTGGGATGCGCCAATTGCACCAACGCGCCAACCACTGAATGGTGAAAGCTGGGTAGTGACTGGAACTTTAAGCTCTATGGGGCGTGATGAAGCAACTCAATTGCTGCAAGCCTTAGGCGCACGTGTGAGTGGCAGTGTGTCGAGTAAAACCAAATGTGTGGTTGCAGGTGAGAAAGCTGGTTCGAAGCTGGATAAGGCAGAAAAGCTTGGCGTGCCAGTATTAAATGAAGAACAGTTTATTGCCTTAATGAAAGAGCATGGTCAACTTTCTGCTTAATCGATCTTAAGTATGAATTAAAAAAGACATCCGAGGATGTCTTTTTTAATGGCTTGATTGGGTTGGGCTCGTCACGATGAGCTGAATTCACGTACAATATCGATCTATTGACAGGTATAGAGCCTGTCTCATCAGATGATTCTGTTCTCCCGTTGATGATTGGCATACACATGGCGCAAGCAAAGAAAACTTTTCCGCAACAAAAATCGGAATTACATGTACGAAATCTGCATCGCAGTCGTTACGATTTCCCTCAGTTAATAAAGACTTGTCCGGAACTTGCACCTTTTGTCCGCCTAAATCCATATAACGATCTTTCTATAGACTTTTCTGATCCCCAAGCTGTGAAAATGCTCAATAAAGCATTGCTGAAACATTTTTATGGCATTCAATATTGGGATATTCCTCAAGATTTTCTTTGTCCGCCTATTCCGGGTAGAGCCGACTATATCCACTATTTGGCTGACTTGTTGAGTGCCAATCATCAAGGTCAGATTCCAACAGGACCTGCAGTTCAAGTCTTAGATATTGGGGTTGGTGCGAACTGTATTTATCCAATCATTGGTCATCGTAGCTATGGTTGGAAATTTGTCGGCTCAGACATTCATTCTGCATCCGTTAAAAGTGCTCAATTTATTGTCGAGGCGAATCCAAATCTACGTAAAGGGATTCAGATTCGATTGCAGAAGAACTCAAGCAATATTTTCAACGGTGTGATTAAACCCACAGATCGTTTTGATTTGACGATGTGTAACCCGCCATTTCATGCCTCGCAAGATGAAGCAAATGCCACAACAACACAAAAATTAAGAAAACTCGGCAAGCCGGTTGATCGGACAAAGGTGGTGTTAAACTTTGGTGGTCAAAAAAATGAACTCTGGTGTGACGGTGGTGAAGAACGCTTTGTCTGCCAAATGGTACAAGAGAGCATACAGTTTGCTGAGCAATGCCTTTGGTTTAGCACACTCGTTTCTAAGAAAACCACATTGCCTGTGCTTTTAAATGCGTTGCGTAAGAGCGGAGCAGTAGATGTGAAAACCATTAAAATGACGCAGGGGCAAAAAGAAAGTCGTTTTGTCGCTTGGACTTTTTTAGATTCAAAGCAACAACATGCATGGAGAAATGCACGTTGGACTTCAGCTTAAGCTTATTTTTGCCGAGGATGAGTGAGCTTGTCGGCACATGACGAAGATTTGGCTTGTTTATAGCAATGAACAAGCTCAATTTTTGCTTATATGATAACTTGATGCCGATGCACTCAGCGTTTCTGATTTGATACGCATACAGTTCAATGAATATATGCCACAATGATTTTGAATCTAGTTACAAAAAACCAATACATTATAAAAGTACTTTGATCTTGTTCATCTAAGCTGATTACTGAGTGCAAGATATTGTTTTATAAATGGGAATTTATTCAACTAGAACTGTAAATGCAAGTACTTCTCATTTTAATTATTTAAAAATCATATATTTACGGAAATTTTATTTTGCAAATCCAGATGATTTTCTCCATAATAAGTCCATAAAGGTAGGGAGTTATAAAAATGCGTGGTAATCCAGAAGTCGTAGATTATTTGAATATGTTGATCGGTGGCGAACTGGCTGCTCGCGACCAATACCTGATCCACTCTCGTATGTACGAAGATTGGGGCCTGACCAAAATCTTTGAACGTATTGATCATGAAATGCAGGAAGAAGCACAGCATGCGGACGCAATTATTCGCCGTGTTCTGTTCCTGGAAGGTACACCGAACATGACCCGTGATGATGTAGAAATCGGTGAAGATGTGGTGAGCTGTCTGAAAGCCGACCTGAAACTGGAATATGAAGTTCGTCAAAAACTGGCAACAGGCGTGAAACTGTGTGAAGAGAAGGGTGACTACGTGACGCGTGATATGTTACGTCAGCAAATGTCAGATACAGAAGAAGATCATACTTACTGGCTTGAAAAGCAATTACGTTTAATTGAGCTGATTGGTCTGCAAAATTATATTCAGTCCCAGATGTAAGATTTGCAAAATCCCGCCATTTGAGCGGGATTTTTTTAACATCGAATTTTCAAGGATTTTAATACCATTTGGATGGTTTGTTGATCCTCAGCTGAAAACTGACTCATGTTAATATCAAATTCTTCCTGACCAGTTTTAAGTTTAAATAGATGAATGTCGGGGCTGTGTGGAGGAATTAAAATGCACTGAATTTCAGTGCTGGCATTCAGTGGAAAGATTTGACCGATTTTCATATGACCCAAAGACCAATAAATTTGATCTGCGTCTATCTCCAGTTTCTTGAACTTGCTGATTCCATAAAGTACCAAATAGGCCATCATTATGGTCAAGGTGATAATACTGATGTAGTGATCAGTATATTGAGCAGGTTGATAAAAAACAGCCGAGAACCACTGACTTAGTATTGCAAGCTTAAAGTTCCAGTCCTGATCAGTGATTCGCAGATAATAGCTGAATTGAAAAAGTAGATAACTTATCAAGATATAAGTTAAGCATAGAAAGGGATGCAATGAGCTTTGACAGTAGAAGGATCTTTTCATATTGTTATTTTTAGAGCTAAAAAACCAGGCAGTTGCCTGGTTTTTATCTTAACAAAGGCTTAGAACTTGTTAAAGCCTTTGTTTACGCCATAAGGACGACGTGGTGTGTTTTCATCACGTTCTTCACGTCGGCCAAAACCTGATTCGGGACGATTGTCACGGCGTACAAACTGAGTACCATTCTGGTTTTCACGACGACCAAACTGTGAGCCGGCTTGATTATTATCACGACGGCCAAAACCACCTTCACGACGTTCACGGCCAGTATTCGCTGCCGGTTCATCACTGTCACGGCGTTGCTGACGCAGGAAACCACCACGGCGTGCTGCCATAGGTTTTTCCTGCATACGCTCAGAACGGCGTTTTGCCATGCCGTACAAACCAGTACCTTGACGTGGTTTAAGCTCAACAGCTTTTGCCAGGTTATCGATGTCCTGTTTATCCAGTTCAATCCAGCGACCAGTACGCAGTTCGCGTGGCAGAATTACTGTGCCATAACGGGTACGTAACAGACGGCTGACTTTCAGACCTTGAGATTCAAAGATACGACGTACTTCACGGTTACGTCCTTCTTTCACCACCACCTGATACCAGCGGTTGATACCGTCACCGCCCAGTTCAGAGAATGATTCGAATTTTGCCGGGCCATCATCGAGTACGACGCCTTTGAGCATGTTATTTTTCAGCTCAGGCGTTACCTCACCCATGACACGAACTGCATATTCACGTTCGATTTCATTGGAAGGGTGCATCAGACGATTCGCCAGTTCACCGTCATTTGTGAAAAGTAACAGGCCAGTTGAGTTAATATCCAGACGACCAACCATCACCCAACGATCACCTTGGATCGCAGGCAGGTTATCAAATACAGTCGGACGTTGTTCAGGATCGTTACGTGAACAGATTTCGCCTTCAGGCTTATAGTAAATCAGTACGCGACGACGGATTTCGTCCTCAATCTGGAATTGTACCTTACGACCATCGATGCGAAGCTCATCACCTGGTTCGATACGCTCACCCACTTGGGCAACTTGCCCATTCACACTTACACGACCAGCGGCAATGACTTCTTCCATATAACGGCGAGAACCCAAACCAACACGTGCAAGCACCTTTTGCAATTTTTCACTCATGACAGCATAACCTTAGAAATAATTATCAACAGTTCACCTATTTATGACTTCGGTGCATTTGCATCGAGGGTCATAAAAGCTTCCTTGGCATCCTGCAGGGGAGGCAATTGGCCTAAACTGGTTAAGCCAAACGCATTTAAAAATTGTGGCGTTGTCACTAACAACGCAGGTCTTCCAGGGAGTTCACGAAAACCAGATTCTTTAATCCAGTTCCAGTCAAACAGCGAACGCAAAATCTGACTGTTATTTGTGACACCACGAATTTGTTCTATATCTGCCCGGGTCACCGGCTGGTGATAGGCAATTACGGCCAAAGTTTCAAGTAATGAAGGAGACAAGCGCGCTGGTCGCTCGGGCCATGTCTGAGCAATAATATTACGATACTTCGCACGTACTTGAAAACGGAACCTTGAGCAGTTTCAATCAGTTCAATTGAGCGGCCATGCATCAGCATAGACAATTGCTGTAGGTACTGACGTAATTCCTGCTTGCTATATCGATCCTGAAAAGCTTCTTTTAGACGTGCCAGAGACACCGCTGAATCACTCGCAAAGATAATCGCTTCCAGCTGCATTAGAACATCATGCAGACTATCTTCCGCTGTAAGGATTGAGCTATGGTCAATGGTCATAAAGGTGCTCCCTGAATTGCGAGCGGGGCTTCAACGCCTGTAGCAATAATCTGAATTTTTTGTTGACGTGTCAGTTCCAGAACCGCCATGAAGGTGACGACCATGCCCATCCGGCCCTGGTTTGGTTTGAGTAAATCTGCAAAAGAAAGCACTTCACCAGTTTCCAGGCAGCTTTCAATGTAGGCAATGCGTTCTTCAAGTAGCACCGGTTCCTGTTGCACCTGATGAATCACCGGCTCAGGACGGTTAAAGATACACAGCAGGGCATCACGCAGCAGATTGACGTTATGACCTTCATTCGGTTGAATGAACTCGCCCAGACTGACATTGGTCTCAAACGTATCACGTTCAAGCACACTCATTTTGTTCAGACGTTCTGCGGCCTGTTTAATGCGTAAATAATTTTCCAGACGATCGATCAATTCCTGTTTCGGATCTTGTTCCGTCGCAGAAATACTTTTGGGTTTTGGAAGAAGTAAGCGGGATTTGAGGTCCGCTAATAATGCCGCCATTACCATATAGTCTGCGGTCAGCTCAATATTGAGTGACTTCATCGCATCCATATAGGACAAGTATTGGGCAGCAATCGGCGCAATGTCGACTTGCAGCAAGTCAAAGCCATTTTTTTGGATCAGATAAATTAAAAAGTCGAGCGGGCCTTCGAAATGCTCTAATAGGATTTCAAACGCTGAAGGAGGAATGTAAAGATCCTCAGGAATCGTCTCCTGCCATTCATCCAGTACACGGATGTGTGGAGTAGGTTCCATCATATTATGGATGCTTTGATTCATATACAGTTGTTGGCCACGCGAATTTTCAAAGGCATGAAGGCTGATTCTTCGATCTCACATCGAAAGAAAAAGCATGTAAAAAGTTGATCTTAGTGTACTCGAAAAATACCTCTAAATAAATTGGATATGGAGTTAGATACAAAAAAACAGTAGCTTTTACGGCTATTTTTCGGTTTTTGATCATATCAAATACAGGGATGCCTTTCTGAATTAAGGGTTCATAGAAATGAAGTTAAGCTCCAGTTGGGTTTGCAACCCCTAAGATCGATCATGAGCAATGACAAATATTGAGAATTAGATCAGGAAAAATCCTTCTTTAGCAGCAATTAAAAAGTAAAAGTTTAAAAAATAAACCTTAAAAACAGATATCTATCATTCAAAAAGTATTCTAATATCTCAGAAAAATATACTGATGAATAAAACAACTAAAAACAGGACGGGTGATCAATATGGCTATTATGCTGGTACTTATTGCCGTGATTGGCTTGGGGGTATTCTGGGGTTATCCAAAATACGAAATGATGCAACTTGAAGACCAAGCACGTCAGCAGCTTCAATCAGGTAAATTTGCCGAGTTAGAAGCGAAGTATCAACCCATACTTCAAAGAGAAAAGGTAGAGCTTACGATTCTGGATCAGTATCCAAATATTCGCTTTTATACACGCTGGCTTGAAAATGAAAATAAAAAACTTTCTGTAAAGAGTGAACAGAATGTCAAAAACATAGCCTGTGATTCTGTAGAGGCTTTTCAAAACTTTGATTACAAGTCTCGAACTGCAGTCTTAAATGTGATTGAAGAAGATCAAATTGTTTTTCATATGAATGTCAAAAATAAATTTGGTATGGACATGATGCAACATCAGCAAAAGCTGTCGGATTGTCCAAGTTTTTTGCAAATGAGAGCATTAAAAGCTGGGGAAGAATATGTCCCACCACCTCAAAAAAATGCCCCAGTAGACATGGTTGCACCTGCTGCATCGGTTTCGGAAGAAGCTGCGCAACCTTTAAGCTAAAATCCTACGGATAAAAATATGAATATAAAATTTGTTGTTGTTGGCCTTTTAGTGATTGCCGGACTATTTTTCGGAACTGAAAAATATTGGGAGCATAAGTTTCAACAGCAGGCACGAGATAATCTAAAACAGGTACACATGGATGCACAGACTCAACAGCGACTGGAAAATAGTGGTCTGCCCATCTCTGGAGATATACTAAATCAGTAGCCAAATATTATTACTTACATGAAACTTACCACTTTAGCGGATAATCAATTACCGGCAGAAATCCAAAGCCATGTACGACAACTTGGTTGTATGCAGGTTGACCAGTTACAAGGTCAAGAGCCAGATTTGGTAAAAGCCTATATAGCGGTTCTTGAAGAAGATCAGGTTTCATCCAGCTATACCATTCAAAATAAATTTGGCAAGGCTGTGTTTGAGCATAAACAGATACTAGCAGATTGCCCAAATTTTATGACTTTGAGTCAGTTATAAATATGTTGTGGTCCTACTGCTTTAACGCATATTCAATTATTCGCTGGCAGGTGTCTGCTAGACAGAGATTATTTGTTGAATAAATGTTCAGCAGTTTTCTTGTCATCGCAACTTCAAGAAAATACTGGTACTCAATATTGTCGATATTCAGACTTAAGACAGGCTTAGAGTTCTTTTCGATAGAAATTGCCTTAGATTCTAATGTCCAAGGCCGTTTGACGTAGATCAGATGATTGGCAGGAAGTTCATTCAAGTTTAGCAGGAGATAAAATAGATTCACTTTATTTCCTCCTAAAACTGAATTAAAACGTTTTAATTATTCAAAAGCAGTTACATCACCGACGCCACGGCGAATTACTTCAGGTTGATCACCCGATAAATCCACGATAGAAGTTGTGCTTAATGTACCTAGGCCACTATCAATAAATACATCGATGCGTTTGCCGAGCTGCATTTCAATCTCGTATGGATCATCCATTGGATCAGTCTGATCTGGCAGGATCAAGGTTGAGGTTAACAGGGGTTCACCCAGTTCTTGAAGCAGCATCTGACATACGGGATTGCTGGGGATACGTAAACCGATGGTTTTTTTCTTCGGATGCATTAAACGTTTAGGTACTTCACTGGTGGCTGGCAGAATAAAAGTAGTGACAGCAGGCGTATTATTTTTCAGCAAACGATATACGGCATTGTCCACTTTGGCATAGGTCGCAATGTCCGACAAGTCACAGCAGAGAATGGCATATTGGTGCTTAGGGCCTAGACCACGAATCTGGGCAATGCGCTCCATGGCATTTTTATTTCCGATCTGGCAGCCAATTGCATAAGCGGCATCAGTTGGATAAACAATTACATCGCCGGCACGGATACGTTCCACGGCCTGACTGATCAAACGTGGTTGGGGATTGTCTGGGTGTAAGCGTAAATGCAACATAAACTCTGTCTCCGATCCTGTGCTGACTTTATTATGAGATTGCCTGCGACGGACATGCAATCTCAATAACGATAAATTTGTATAATTTAATCAAGCATTTCACGAATAAATTCGTCGGATTGTAAACTTTTGCCATTCCGTGTACAGGCACAGATACAATCAATAAAACGTTTTGCGTCACGAGGTAGTTTGGCTTCACCGCTAAAATAACGCTGTACCTGTGCATAGACATTATCTTTAAAGCTGCTTCCATTGCCGCCTTCACCGGTCAGGTTGTCTAAAGACACGCGAAATTTACGCCCAAAGGCTTTGGCAAACATCCATTCAATCGCCTGGGGCTTGACTTCTACCTGTTCAAATAAAGCTTGCTGTTCCTGGGTGCGGCCATCTGGCGCATACCAGTAGCCCAGATCTGGCAATAGACGACGCTTGTCACCAGCAATGGTCCAGTGGCTGATCTCATGCAGGGCACTATTGAAAAAACCATGCGCAAATTGAATGCGGGCAGGGGTATCTTCAGTAGCCGGGAAATATTCTGGTTCAAAATCACCACGGACTAATGTGACATTTAGGTGGGAAAACCAGTGATTAAAGTGTAAGATGAGCCAATCAACCTGTTCTGCTTCTGACGATACATTCGCCCACGGTAAGCGTTGCACTTGCTGTAGTGAGCTGTCAGAATCCAGAGTTGAAAGTGTGCTAACGAGTGATGAAACATTCACTTCTGTTTGCGGCTGCAACAGATGCATGACTGAAATTACCCAATTGGTCTGTCTAAAAATAAGTACAAAATTGTATCTTAATCTTTGACAGAGTTCTGATGAATTTGTAGAATTGCCGCCTTAATTATGTCAGCAAATACCTTTCCGGCACAGATTGAGCCGTTTAAATGGGCTGAACAGGGCTTTAAATGGTCAGGTCAACTGCCTTTATCCCGCTTTGTTCGTATTGCTCGTGAAGCTGTTGGATCAATTGATGATCAATTGATTAACATAGACTGTAAGCTATCAATGGATGCTTATCATCGCATTGTGTGGCTAGATGGCCATGTTGAAACGAAAGTTCCAATGGAATGCCAGCGTTGTCTGGAAACCGTTGAGATTGAACTCGTTTCAGATTTTCATCTTGCCCTTGTGGATGACGAATCACTGATAGAGCGCTTGGATGAGGATGCTGATTTCATCGTCTTAGGTGAAAGTGAAGCAACGACGAAAGGTTCATATGATGCACCTGCCACCGCTGATTTACTGGCACTCATAGAAGATGAATTGTTATTGTTGATGCCGTTGTCTCCTAAGCATGATGTTTGTGAGCATAAGCACCAACCCGCTCAAGAAGAAGTTGTTGAAGAAAAACGGGACAATCCGTTTGAAGTTTTGGCAGCTTTGAAGGGTAAACTTAACTAATTTTTGTGTTATACTCATACGTATAAGACAATCGAATTTGTTCTGATCCATTTTTTCGATATTTGTAAGGAGCCATCATGGCCGTTCAGCAAAACCGTAAAAGTCGCTCTCGCCGTGACATGCGCCGTTCACATGACGCTTTAACTGAGAATGCATTAACTGTAGACCAAGCTACTGGTGAAACTCATCGTCGTCACCACGTATCTAAAGATGGTATCTACCGTGGTCGTCAATTATTCGCTAAAGCATCTGCTGAATAATTAATGATGTATTAAGCGTCAAGCTTGATAGAAAAAATGGGAGCGTTAAGCTCCCTTTTTTTTGTCTGTCACTTTTAGGCGCTTTAATAAAGTCGGGCTTTTTGTTGTATTTGGCAATTACCCCAGCCAAAATTACGTGCTAAATTGCGCTCCACAATGAGTTAGGTGGTATTTAGCTGTTAATTTTCATCAATTCTATGAAGATTAGCGCCTCTTAATTGAAAGGATTTTATTATGTCTGCTAAACAACTCGAGCAAGCAGCTCAGGCAACCAAAACTGCATTTGTATTCCCAGGTCAGGGATCGCAGAAGGCGGGCATGCTCGCTGAACTGGCTGAGCAGTTTAGTAGTGTAGGTGACACATTTGCCGAGGCATCTGAAGCAGTAGGCTTCGATCTGTGGCAGATTGCACAAAGTGGTGAAGGTCTGAATCAGACTGAATTCACTCAACCGGTCCTTCTGACTGCATCGATTGCATTATGGCGTGTATGGCTGGAACTGGGTGGTGTTGCACCAAAGTATCTGGCTGGCCATTCTTTAGGTGAATACAGTGCACTGGTTGCATCTGGTGCGTTAAGCTTGGGTGATGCAGTGAAACTGGTCAACCTGCGCGGTAAGCTGATGCAAGATGCAGTCCCACAAGGTGTGGGTGCAATGGCGGCAATTCTAGGTCTGGAAGATGCTCAGGTTGTGGAGCTTTGTGCACAGGCAACAGCAGCCGGTGAAGGTTCGGTTGAAGCAGCCAACTACAATGCCAAAGGTCAAGTCGTTGTTGCAGGGAACAAAGATCGTGTTGATGCGGTGATTGAGCTGGCAAAAGAAAATGGCGCTAAAGCGATCGCATTGCCCGTATCTGTTCCATCCCACTGTTCACTGATGAAACCTGCCGCTGAACAGTTTGCTACGGCTTTGGAACAAACTGCCATTGAGCTACCACGTATTCCTGTAATACAAAATGTGGGCGCGGAAATTGCAACAGATGTGAATGCATTACGTCAGGCACTGACTGCGCAATTGTATGAATCTGTACAGTGGACCAAAACCCTGCAATTCCTTCAAGACGAAGGTATTGCATATATCGTGGAATGCGGTCCGGGGAATGTACTTGCCAATATGGCAAAACGTTTACCAAATATCGAAAAAGCACTTCCACTGGACAATCAATCCCGTCTGGAAGATGCATTAAACACCGTATTGGTGGCAGAAGGGAAAATTGCATGACACAGGAACGTAAAGTTGCCTTGGTGACAGGTGCAAGCCGCGGCATTGGTGCTGCAATTGCGCAACAACTCATTCAGGATGGCTACTTTGTGGTAGGAACTGCCACTTCTGAAGCTGGCGCTGAGAAATTATCTGCACAGTTTGCTGAAAATGGCGCAGGTAAAGTCCTTGATGTGCGTGATGGCGCAGCCATTGATGCACTGGTGACTGAAATTGAACAGAACTATGGTCCAGTTCTTGCGTTAGTGAACAATGCTGGTATTACCAAAGATAACCTATTGCTGCGTATGTCAGAAGATGACTGGGATGATATCCTGAACATTCATCTGAAAGCCGTTTATCGACTTTCCAAGCGTGTCCTGAAAGGCATGACCAAGGCACGTTTCGGTCGTATCATTAACATCAGTTCTGTAGTGGCGCATTTTGCTAACCCGGGTCAGGCGAACTATTCTGCTGCCAAAGCAGGGATTGAAGCGTTTAGCCGCAGTCTTGCAAAAGAAATGGGTAGCCGTCAAATTACGGTAAACTCTGTGGCACCAGGCTTTATTGCCACTGAGATGACTGAACAGTTAAGTGAAGAAATTCGCAAGAAAATGAGTGATCAAGTGGCATTGAACCGTCTCGGTGATCCACAAGATATCGCAAATGCCGTAAGTTTCTTGGCTTCTGACAAGGCAAGTTACATTACAGGTACTGTAATTCACGTAAATGGTGGTTTATACATGAGCTAAGGGGCTTAAGTATAAACTTTCCAAATTTTTTAGATTCAATTAAACTAACGGCATTAAAAACGCCACAAGCAATGAGGAGAATTCCTGTGAGCGATATCGAACAACGCGTTAAGCAAGCGGTTGCAGAACAACTTGGTATCAAAATCGAAGAGATTAAAAACGAAGCATCTTTCATGGATGACTTGGGTGCTGACTCTCTAGACCTAGTTGAACTGGTAATGTCTTTCGAAAATGACTTCGACATCACAATTCCTGATGAAGATTCTAACGAAATCACAACTGTTCAATCTGCGATCGACTACGTTTCTAAAAAACTTGGTTAATCGTTGATTCTTAGCTCTGCTAAGCCTAAAGACCACCGCAAGGTGGTTTTTTTGTGCCTGTGTTTTTCTTAATGGTAACTTACATTCATTAACAGGAAGCTTACCAATGATTAACTTCTGCTTAGGTGAATTCCGCTATAAACAATAGGGAGATAAAAATCAGACGACAATAAGGGAGTCTTCCATGGGTATTTTTGATTTTGTAAAAGGTATTGGTAAGAAAAATACCGCAGCGGCAGAACCGCAACAGACACCTGCTGCACAACAAGCACCTGCGGCTGCGCCTAAAGCGGCTCCGGCAGAGCCATCGGCACAAGAAATTGCCAACAAGTTATTGGGTCATGTTAAAAGTTTAGGGTTGCCAATTAAAGGTTTGTCGATTAGCTATAACTCTACTTCTGATCTGGCAACTGTGCGTGGGCAGGTACAAAATCAGGCCGATCGTGAAAAAATTATTCTCGCGGTAGGAAATATTGATCATGTGGCCAAAGTGGATGACCAGCTTACGGTGAGCAGCCCTGAACCAGAAAGTAAATTTTACACGGTAAAATCAGGCGACAGTTTGTCAAAAATTTCTAAAGAATTTTATGGCGATGCCAATCAATACAACAAGATTTTTGAAGCCAATCGTCCATTATTAAAAGATGCTGATGATATTTTCCCGGGTCAGGTGCTACGTATTCCTGATTAATATTTTTAAACTTTCAGATTTTTCAGATTAATGGCAAAGCTCCTTTTGGGAGCTTTGTTGTTATTGTGGATAACTAGAGTATTAAATACCGACATCCAGATATAGCGTCTCTTTTACTTCCTCCATCACCACATAACTGTGTGAAGAGGCGGAAGAGGGTAGTTTCTTTAATAGATCGCCCAGCAGGCGGCGATAAGCACTCATCTCTTTCAGGCGCGCTTTGACCAGATAATCAAAATCTCCAGAAATCAAATGGCATTCCAGTACTTCAGGAATTTCACTCAGGTCTCGTGCGACCTGTTCAAATACATCACCGGATTTGGCTGAAAGTTTGATTTCAAGAAAGACCAGTAAATTGCGTTCCAGCTTTTCTGGATTGAGTCGGGCGTAATAGCCCATGATAATGCCATCGCGTTCCAGTCGCTTCACACGCTCAGAGCACGGGGTGGTGGATAGGTTCACCCGAGCTGCCAGCTCGCTAATGGCAATCCGGCCATCGCGTTGCAGGATGTCTAGAATCATGCGATCAATACGGTCAAATTTGCGCATTCATTATTCCCTTAATTTTTTAAAATCACGCGAGAAATCTAGTGGATTCACTGAATATATTACTTTAAAACAGTGAAATTCACTATTGATCCAAAAATATACTAGTTAAATCAACTAGAAGGATTTTGAGGGTAAGGCAATGCGTGTTTTGGTCTTAGGTAGTGGTGTAATTGGTGTGGCAAGTGCCTATTATCTGGCACAGCAGGGTGCAGAAGTTACTGTACTTGACCGTCAGACTGGCCCTGCTGAAGAAACCAGTTTTGGTAATGCAGGCCAAATCTCTCCAGGTTACTCGACACCGTGGGCAGCACCTGGCATTCCATTCAAAGCAGTGAAATGGATGTTTCAGCATCACGCACCCTTGGCGATTAATTTAGATGGCAGCATGTGGCAGTTGAACTGGATGGCGCAAATGCTGAAAAACTGTAATCCAGCCAGCTATGCCATTAATAAAGAACGTATGACCCGTGTGGCTGAATATAGCCGTGACTGTTTACGTGAATTGCGTAAAGAAACCGGGATCAGCTATGAGCATCGTTCCAAAGGTACTTTACAGGTATTTCGTAATGAAGCCCAGTTGGATATGGTGCAACGTGATATCGCTGTATTGCAAGAGTGTGGTGTGCCGCATGAATTATTACTGGGAGCTGATTTGGCAAAAGTTGAACCTGCCTTGGCACACGCTCAAGATAAACTGGTCGGTGGCTTACATTTACCCAATGATGAAACCGGTGATTGCTATCTATTTACCAACGCCTTAGCCAATGTTGCCAAAGAATTGGGAGTACAGTTCAAGTTTAACCAGAATGTGGAACATCTGCTAACTGAGGGCAATGAAATTAAAGGTGTTGTCGTCAATGGTCAGGTATTCACTGCGGACAAATACGTGCTGGCATTTGGTAGTTATTCACGTGATTTCTTGAAACCGTTGCATCTGGATTTACCAGTTTATCCAGTAAAAGGCTATTCACTCACGATTCCAATCGTTGATGCCAATTTTGCGCCGCAATCTACGGTGCTGGATGAGACCTATAAGATTGCCATCACTCGCTTTGACCAGCGCATCCGCGTGGGTGGTATGGCTGAGCTAAGTGGCTTTAACCACAACTTAAAAGATAATCGACGTGCCACTTTGGAAATGGTCACTCAGGAATTGTTCCCGGGTGGTAATTTGGCTGAAGCCAGCTTCTGGACGGGGTTACGTCCAATGACACCAGACAGTACGCCAATTATTGGAAAAACCCGTTTTAAAAACCTGTTCCTGAATACCGGACATGGCACTTTGGGTTGGACCATGGCCTGTGGTTCGGGCAAGTTAATCAGCGATATTGTGCTGGATCATAAAACCGAGATTAGCACGGAAGGGCTGTCACTCGGACGCTATTCACACGCGGCTTAAATTACTGTTTCAAGGAAGAATCTATGCCACGTCCAATTCAAGCTGTAGTGCATTTAGATGCATTGCAGCATAATCTGAATATTGCTAAAGCTTCTGCTCCAAATGCTGAAGTGTATGCTGTGGTCAAAGCCAATGCCTATGGTCATGGCATTGAACGGGTTTATGCGGCATTTCAGTCTGCAGACGGTTTTGCTTTTCTGGATATTGAAGAAGGTAAGCGGCTACGTGCACTGGGATGCAAAAAACCGCTGCTGTTGCTCGAGGGTGTTTTTACGCTAGCGGATTTATTTGCATGTGCAAAGCATGACATGAGCTTTGCTATTCATTCCCGGCATCAAGTGCAATGGCTGAAACAGTTTGCGGAAATAGCACCGGATGCACAGTTTGATGTGTTCTTGAAAATGAACAGCGGCATGAATCGTTTAGGTTTTCAGTCGCATGAATATGCAGATGTTTGGCAACAGTTAAGCCAATTTGAAAATGTGCGCTCAATGACGCATATGACCCATTTTTCCGATGCGGATGGCCAGCGTTTTGGATTGGATGGCATTGAGCATCAAAACCTGATTTTTAGCCAGACCATTCAGGGGCTTGAGGCTAAAACCTCTCTCAGTAATAGTGCGGCCATTCTACGCCATCATCAAAGCTTGCATTCCGATATTGTACGTAGCGGCATCATGCTCTATGGCAGTTCACCAGATTATCCAAGCCATAGTATTCAAGACTGGAATCTCCAACCAAGTATGAGCTTACGCAGTGAAATCATTGCCATTCAAGATATTCAGGCTGGGCAAAGTGTCGGTTATGGGTCCAACTTTGTTGCGGAGCAGGCGATGCGAATTGGTGTTGTGGCTTGTGGTTACGCGGATGGTTATCAGCGTATTAGCCAGACCGGTACACCAGTGCTGGTAGATGGCGTCAGAACCCAGACGATTGGCCGGGTCAGTATGGATATGCTGACAGTTGATCTGACTGAACTTCCTCAAACGAACATTGGTAGTGAAGTAGTGCTCTGGGGGCGGTCGACCCACGGCACAGTGCTGCCCATTGAGGAAGTTGCAGCAGGATCAGGAACAGTGGGCTATGAGTTGATGTGCGGCATTACCGCCCGTGTGCCAGTACAGCTTGAAACCGGAAATTCAATATTGACCCATTAACGGAAAAAATGGAGAGGAAAATTTATGATGGAACATAGCGATATTCAACGTATCCGCAGCAATCAGGTGATGAGTGCTGCCACTATTCACAACAAGACCGTGTATTTATCAGGGCAGGTACCAACACGTACCGATCTGGATATACACGGACAGACCTTGGAGGTCTTCGCCAAGATTGAAGAATTGCTTGCGCTGGCAAATACTGATAAAAGCCGGTTGCTTTCGGCGCAATTATTTATCAAGCATTTAGCTGACTTTAGCAACGTAAACCAACTCTGGGTGGAATGGCTGCAAGGTCATGATACTCCGGCACGTGCCACCATTCAGGCGGATCTGGTCAATCCAGACTGGCTGATTGAAATTGCAGTGATTGCAGCACAGCCTTAAGAGCCTCTGATATTTGAGATCTCCCAACTTAATTTTGTAACAACATCAGACCCGATCATTAACTTTTTAAATGAAACTGCATCTGAATCAGGATTTCAGGAGGAAATCTGATCAGGTGGGCAAGGGCCTGAGGCGAAAAAGGAACTGAAGATGAATACTATACCCTCTAGAGATGACGCAGCGCCGTCGCAACATGAGCTACAACGCAAGTTATCTAATCGGCATTTACAGCTGATTGCCATTGGTGGCTGTATCGGTACCGGCCTGTTTATGGGTTCGGGTAAGACTATCGCCTTGGCTGGTCCTTCGATCCTGCTGATCTATATGATCATTGGCGGGATGTTTTTCTTTTTAATGCGTGCTCTTGGTGAAATGCTGCTGTCGAATCTGCAGTACAAGTCTTTTATTGATATGGCGCATGATCTGATTGGTCCGGGTGCAGGCTATTACATTGGCTGGTCGTACTGGTTGGGCTGGGTTCTGGTTGGTATTGCCGATCTGGCTGCGATTATTAACTACCTGAATTTCTGGTTACCCGAAGGTACAGCCTTTACCCCGACGGGACAGGCGCTGATCAGCGCTGCCTGTGTACTCTTGATTCTAGGTATTAACCTGGTGACAGTAAAACTCTTCGGTGAGATTGAATTCTGGTTTGCCCTGATCAAGATTCTGGCAATTATTGGCCTGATTTTTGTCGGTGGTTATATGGTCTTTAGTGGTTTTCAGGCGCCAAGCGGTGCGACGGCCAGCTTTAGTCATGTCTGGTCAGATGGGTTATTTCCGAAAGGTGTGACGGGCTTTCTGGCGGGTTTCCAGATCGCGATGTTTGCTTTTGTGGGGGTGGAGCTGCTAGGTACCATGGCAGCTGAAACCAAAGATCCGGAAAAGAATTTACCTAAAGCAGTCAATGCGATTCCAACCCGTATCATTCTGTTCTACGTGTTGTCATTGCTGGTGATTATGGCCGTCACGCCATGGAGCCAGATTCCTGCAGATCAGAGCCCATTCGTTAGCCTGTTCTTATATGCGGGGATTCCAACGTCCGCCATTATCATGAACTTTGTGGTCTTGTCCTCCGTGATGTCTTCGATGAATAGTGGGGTGTTCTCCACCAGTCGGATGCTGTTTGGCCTGGCACGAGGTGGTCAGGCACCACAAGCCTTGGCACAACTGTCGAGCCGTGCAGTACCGGCGAAAGGTCTGATGTTCTCCTGTACTTTTATTCTGCTGGGTGCAGCATTCCAGTATTTTGTACCGAATACGATGGAAGCCTTTACCTTGGCGAGCTCACTGTGTGTGATCCTGTTTATCAGTATCTGGAGCATCATTATGGTGTGCTATATCCGCTACCGTAAGCAGCAACCGGAAAAACATACTGCTTCGACTTTTAAAATGCCGGGCGGTGTATGGATGTCTTATATCGTGCTGGCATTCCTGTTCTTTGCTTTGGTGATTTTGAGTCTGGAACCAGATACCTTGAAAGCCTTGATGATCAGTCCGTTATGGCTGTTAATTCTGGCGGTGACCTATCGTGTGCTGTATTTGCCAAGAGTTCGTAAGCTTCAGGTAGAGATGTAAATTTTAGAATCTAAGACATAAAAAAAT
>NZ_AJXD01000023.1:0-19615 GCF_000264725.1 Acinetobacter sp. HA
TTTAAAGTGATTTTCTTATTGTGGACGAGCGACATCACCACTGAGTGCTTCAGGCAGGTCGAGTACAGTCAAACCTAATTCAATAAGCGCTTCCGGTTTGGCAACCACGAGTGCTTTAAAGCCGCCGTCAATATTGACACTGTTTACGACTTCTACATCATTATTCAGTTTACTTGCGATAGCTGGTGCTTCAGCTGTACCTTGTACCAGATGCAACCAGTGTTTCGGTTTGGCTTTGAACCATAAACGGGCAATGACTTCCTGACCGAGGTAACACCCCTTGTCATAGTGGATGCCTTCACGCTGATACAGGCGCAGTTCTTGTGGCTGGAATTGTTCTGCGGTTGCTGCCTGAATCCATGCCTGACCTGATTCAATTGCATTCATCTCCCAAGCTTGAATATCCGTTGCTTCAGGACCAAATTCGCTATGGATGCCTGTGACGACTGGATAAGCTAAACCTACTTCTTCTAACTTCATTTTGGAGAAAGCTCCAAACTTGCGGATGTGCTTGGCAAAGTCTTCAGCCTGATCAGCAGTCACAACGATTTCAAAGCTTTCAGCGTTAATTTTTTTCAGCCATAAACCAAATAGAATGCGTCCTTTTAAACTACAGATTGCGGTATAGCGCGTTTGGTTTTCAGCCAAGGCTTCAGTATTTAAAGTCACTTGACCTTGCAGGAATTTTTGCGCATCTACTCCATTCAGCGTAAATAAGGTAAAAGCAGGAGATGTTGCCATGATCAGCCTCAGTTTGAATACTAAAAATCAATCAAGCTATTGTGCAGCAAGCATTATCTCTAGGCAAATAAAAAAGCCCGCAATATCAGATGCAGGCTTTTAATTAAAAGCGAGAGTTAATGATGATGGTCATGTGAACCAGGTAAATCAGCATTACAGTCAAATTTCCCGCCACAGATTCGTACATATTCCATCATGCCCTGATCTTCATGATCGAGAATATGACAATGCTGTACAAAGTCACCTTCGAATTTCTTGTAATGACTTCGAACAATCACTTCATATCCCGGTTTAACAAAGATGGTATCCTTGAATTGTCCTTTTAAACCTCGGTACTGGACATCATCCAGCTCATTGGGCGTGGTTGCAGGTTCCGATATTGCTTCACTTACGTCTTTTTTATCCGGGTTTAAAATTTTAACAATCTGGAACGGATTGACATGGATATGGAAAGGATGTCCCAGATTTGCGCTGGTCAGTACCCATTCATCGACTTTACCTATTTCTAGCTTGCGCACATATTTGCCATTGACCACACTTTCTCCAGTGAAGGTTTCTCCAAAACTATAGATGCCTGGATGATCAGCATAACGATAACCGAATTTACCATTTGGACCAAAAGAGGCATCAAAAGTAGAGCGTTGTTGTGGTCGGTCTTGAATCAGGTTATCTATTTCTCTGGTCATCAATGAGGGATGATCAGTAAAGGCAGACAGATTAAGTTGCGCTAATTGCGCCTGAATCTCCTTGCTTAAGCCGATTTTCTGTGCCTGATCTTTTAAAAACTGAGCAGCAGTTTGCGCCTTCAACTTGGTGGATTTTACATTTACCCAGCCCAGCAGCTGTGCATTTAGCCTGCTATTAGGAGATAACTGTGGGGTGATTTCACCGGAAGTTCTGGTATTAATTTCATCATCAATATTTAATCTTGAATCGAAGATGCAGTATTTATTGGTGGAGGGAAAGCTGAGCATGGCATCGTGACGATAACCTGGCTGGAACACGGAAAGGGTACGGGGCTGAGCCTGGCTCATCGTTAATCCGTCTTGGGCAATCGTGTGAACTGGCAGGCTGGTCAGTTGATCGAAAGCAACTTTTGAGGCGGGAATGAGAATATTCCCCTGATAGGAAAGACAGGCATCCACCGTTTGCTTGGCAGTATATTGGCTGGAGCCAGGTAATTCTTTAATGATTAAGCCAATAGTGTCCCGTACCCCTCCATGAATCATACGCCAGCGGTTAAATTCATTTTGATTGACCTGAATTTCGCCTAATACTTTGCCATTAATTGAAGTGTAGTAGTTATTTAGCCCCCAAGAGTTGAAGCTATTCAGACCAGCATAGTTTTCCATCGTGCCTATGCCTGCACCTTTACAATCATTGCTGTTTAAAGATTGGCCTTCAGTGTCAGTACAGTCATATTGAATTTGCTGGAAGACCAGGATTTTTTCATTTGCATCATTATTCTTAGCTTTATCTTTCCATAAAATGTCGAGATCACCTGTAGACGTCACCTTGCCATTTTTCACTTTAGGTACACGGCTTCCTTCCACAATGAGCGGACCAGCCATCCCACTAGATACCTGAATTGCGGTCGAGCCATGTAAATGGGCATGGTACCAGTAAGTGCCCGCAGGATGATTGGGTTCAATCTTATATTGATAATCAAGATTCGCCTGCGGGGCAATTTTCAGAAAGACATTGTCACTATTTCCCTGAGGGCTGACCCAGAAACCATGTGTATGCAGGTTGGTGGTATTAAAACAATGGGGTTCATTCGGATCGAGAATATTTTCACAGCTTTCAGGTGTTTCATCAGGTAGCTGATTATTTAAATTAATCGACAAGGTTTCACCCTGTTTGACCCGAATCTGTGGACCAACCAGTTCATCCACAATTCCGGTTTCACGTGCTTCCTGCCTGTTCAATAAACTGGCTTTAGTCAAATAACCCCGAACCAGTAATTGATCCCATTGCGATTGCCTCGGGTTATAAATCTTATTGGTCTTATATGCCGCAACCAGTTCGTATTTACCTTTACCACCTTTTTGCAGCAAGGGTGGATTATTAATGAGTGACTCCGATTTAGCAGAGGCGGGAGGGAAAGGGGGAGAAGGATGATCCGGTTTAGTGGGGTGGGTAGGAGTAGGTTTAGTCGGATTGTATGGATCGGAGGGCTTTTTCCCTCCAATCCAGCTGGAAGCCAAAACTGCCACTAATACAGTAATGATCCCAATAATGGCGATCTGTAACATGTTATTCACCTTTATTAATTTTTTATGTTGTGTGTTGTTGTTATGAAGTACTTATCGCTTAGATGTACTGAAATGTTTTAAGGGTGAATATCACCAAATTGGGATATACAGATAGATGACAGGAAAAGGTCAAAACTATTCAGGTAATAAGCTACCCAAAAGAAGTATTAAGTTTTTGAATTAATTATGATATTTAAAGTAATTTGCAAGAAATCATCGACTGTAAAAAAATCTTAAAAAAGTTAGGGATTTTAATCTGACTTACTTGCTTTACAGGTTTTCAGGTACCAAGCGCATATTGTATTTCCCTCAAAATTAAAAAGAGCTAGAAATAAACTTGGAAAATTTTATTGATGCTATGGTTTTATTGTCAGGCTAAGGATCTTGCCGAAAATGGAAAAGAGTCAAAAAAATTATCTATTCAACAGTGCTATTTCTACCCAAAAACTCAGATCATTTAAAAACCGTCTTTTGCCTTTAAATGAAAAAATAAGAGATACCGTTAATCTTAAATAAGTCTATTTTTTGAGCTATAAGGCTATTCTCATACTAAAGAATAAGAAGGATTTGCCCGGTTTTTTTCTAGAAAATAAGGATTTAGAGCCATTATTTTAAAGAATATGTATCCATTTATTTCAAAAACGCTATTTTTTATATATAAGTTTATGAAATATAAAAGATTTGGGAAATGGCTTTTCCACAGTGTACTATGCCTGCAAAACGATGTGAAACATCTACAACAAGTATGCAGTACAGAAGAACGATTCAAGAGGCAGGTAAGCTATGAACAACAACTACCGTAAACCGCTGCAAGGTACCCAGCTGGAATATTACGACGTGCGTCAGGCCGTTGAAGATATTCAGCCAGGCGCATATGCCAAACTTCCCTATACCTCCAAAGTGCTGGCAGAACAGTTGGTACGCCGTTGTGATCCTGCCATTCTGGAACAGTCACTGCGTCAGCTAATTGAGCGTAAGCAGGAACATGATTTCCCGTGGTATCCAGCCCGTGTGGTGTGTCATGACATTTTGGGGCAAACGGCACTGGTTGATCTTGCCGGTCTGCGTGATGCGATTGCCGATCAGGGCGGTGACCCCTCCAAAGTCAATCCGGTGGTGCCAACCCAGCTGATTGTCGACCACTCGCTGGCGGTGGAGTATGGCGGCTTTGATCCGGATGCATTTGAGAAAAACCGTGCAATTGAAGACCGCCGTAATGAAGACCGTTTCCATTTTATTGAATGGACCAAAACGGCTTTTGAAAATGTTGATGTGATTCCAGCCGGTAACGGCATCATGCACCAGATTAATCTGGAAAAAATGTCACCGGTGATTCAGAACCGTGACGGTGTTGCATTCCCGGACACTTGTGTTGGTACAGATTCGCATACGCCACATACCGATGCCTTGGGCGTAATCTCGATTGGTGTCGGTGGCCTGGAAGCTGAGAACGTGATGCTGGGCCGTGCCTCGTGGATGCGTCTGCCGGATATCATTGGGGTAGAGCTGGTCGGGCAACGTCAGCCGGGCATTACTGCAACGGATATCGTCTTGGCCTTAACTGAATTCCTGCGTAAGGAACGTGTGGTTGGCGCTTATCTGGAATTCTTTGGTGAAGGTGCTGACAGCATGTCAGTGGGTGATCGCGCCACAATTTCTAATATGACCCCTGAATATGGCGCAACCGCAGCCATGTTCTATATTGACCAGAACACCATTGATTATCTGACGTTAACCGGTCGTGAGCCTGAGCAAGTCAAACTGGTTGAAAGCTATGCCAAGGAAATTGGTCTGTGGTCATCGGAAATGACACAAGCAGAATATCCACGTGTACTGCGTTTTGACCTGTCGACTGTGACCCGTAATATTGCTGGTCCATCGAATCCGCATGCGCGTGTTTCAACTGCTGACCTGAAAGAGAAAGGCATTGCCGGAGTAGTAGAAAACCGTACCGATGGCCTGATGCCAGATGGTGCGATCATCATCGCGGCAATCACTTCATGTACCAATACCTCCAACCCACGTAATACTGTTGCAGCAGGTTTATTGGCACGTAAAGCCAATGAGCTTGGCTTAGTGCGTAAGCCATGGGTGAAATCATCTTTTGCACCGGGGTCTAAAGCAGCTGCGCTGTACTTGGAAGAAGCAGGTGTACTTGAAGATCTGGAAAAACTAGGCTTTGGTATCGTGGCTTATGCCTGCACCACGTGTAACGGCATGTCAGGCGCGCTAGATCCGAAAATTCAGCAAGAAATTATTGACCGTGATTTATACGCGACTGCGGTACTTTCAGGGAACCGTAACTTCGATGGTCGTATTCATCCTTATGCAAAACAGGCTTTCTTGGCATCTCCACCATTAGTCGTGGCTTATGCAATCGCCGGTACGATTCGTTTTGATATCGAAAAAGATGCACTAGGCACAGACAAAGATGGCAACCCGATTTACCTGAAAGACATCTGGCCATCTGATGAAGAAATTGATGCTTTGGTAAAAGAGTCAGTCAAGCCGGAGCAATTTAATAAAGTTTATATTCCAATGTTTGATCTGGGCGAGCGCGAGAAGGCAGCAAGCCCGCTGTATGACTGGCGTCCGCAAAGTACCTATATTCGCCGTCCACCGTACTGGGAAGGTGCACTGGCTGCACCGCGTACACTCACCAACATGCGTCCACTGGCTATTCTTGGCGATAACATTACCACTGACCATTTATCACCTTCAAATGCAATTGTGCGTGATTCGGCAGCGGGTGAATACTTAGCAAAAATGGGTGTGCCCGAGGAAGACTTTAACTCTTATGCGACGCACCGTGGCGATCACCTGACTGCACAGCGTGCAACCCTGGCTAATCCTAAGTTGTATAACGAAATGGTGGTCCGTTCTGATGGCACCATCAAGCAGGGTTCTAAAGCACGTGTGGAGCCGGAAGGTGAAGTAATGCGTATGTGGGAAGCGATTGAAACCTACATGAACCGTAAGCAGCCGTTGATCGTGATTGCCGGTAAGGATTATGGTCAGGGTTCAAGTCGTGACTGGGCAGCCAAAGGTGTGCGTCTGGCTGGTGTAGAAGCGATTGTGGCTGAAGGTTTTGAGCGTATTCACCGTACTAACCTGGTGGGTATGGGCGTTCTTCCACTTGAGTTTAAACCGGGTACAGACCGCAAGACTTTAAAGCTGGATGGTACTGAGCTATATAGCGTGATTGGTAATATTGCACCACGTTCGACTTTGACACTTGTGATTGAGCGCGCAACTGAAGATGGTAAGGAACAGACGATTGAAGTGCCTGTGACCTGTCGTCTGGATACCGAAGAAGAAGTATCTGTGTATGAAGCAGGAGGGGTATTACAACGCTTTGCGCAGGATTTCTTGGAAGGGAATGTGGCTTGATTTAAGTTACTTCTTTTTAATCCACCCCAACCCTCCTTTTTCAAAGGAAGGTTGGGGTGGATTAAAGTTATTGAATTTGTTTAAAAAACGCTCTAATGTTCATTGGGGCGTTTTTTAAATTTGGGGAAAATAAAAATGCATAGAATAAGTGAGATAACTATAAAAAATTTCAAATCATGTATAGATACACAATTGAAATTAGAACCTTTTACAGCATTAGTCGGTTATAACAATGCTGGAAAATCTAACATTTTAAAGTGTATTGATATTTTAGTTAGGGGTAAAGCGCAAGAGCAATCAAGTTTTTATAATAAAGATGAACAGTTAGAGATAATTGCTTTGGTGCAGGGATTGGACGGTAATGCATTAGGTCATTTATCAGAAGCCCAGCGCGAAAGTCTTGTTCCTTATATTGAAAATAATTCTACTAGAATTAGATTTCTACAGAAAAAGCCAGGAACAGGTAGAAATGCGGTTCAAATGGAAGTTCAGAAACCAAATTCAGATAATGATCAATGGAATAATCCTAATGGATTACCACAAGCTATAACCACGCTTTTTCCTGAACCAACCTTCATTAATTCAATGGAGGATTCAGCAGAAGATGTTTTCAAGGTCAAAGCTGGAAATACTATAGGAAAGTTAATTGCAATTTTGCAAAAGCAAATTGTTGAAACGAATGTAGACGTAGTAAATAGTGCTCTAGCTGAAATTGGTTCTAAATTAAATTTAAGTGGTAGTGAACGATTAAAAGAGTTTGAAGAGTTTGATATTGAAATTAGTCAAAAGGTAGCAGATTTTTCCCCGGTTTGAAATTAAATATCGATATACCTACACCTGATATAAGTGATCTATTTAAACAAGGTAGATTAAAAGTAACAGAGGATAGTAGCGATCGTGTGACAGATTTTAACGATATGGGACATGGTGCACAGAGAGCAATTCAGATGACGCTAATACGTCATTTATCAGAAATAACTAAAGATGTTTCTAAAGATGGGAAAACTAATTTGCTATTGATAGATGAGCCTGAATTATTTTTGCATCCACAAGCAATTGAGTTATTAAGAGCGTCCCTCAAATCCTTATCTAAAAAAGGTTATCAAGTAATATTTACAACACATTCCCCTTTTATGATTGAGCAAGAGGATATTCCTTATACAAATATAGTCCGTAAAAACAATAGAGGTACTCGTGTTGAAGTTCGTTTGAATGAGGCTATTATAAAAGTTCTAAATAGTAATGAGGCGCAAGCACGCTTGTTATTTGAAACTTATAATTTAGGGCAAATATTATTTTCTGATAGTGTATTGATTGCCGAAGGTGATACAGAAAAACATGTTTTACCAAATTTAATTAAAAAGGTGACGGGTAAATCGCTAGGTGAATTGAAGTTAGCTCTCGTGGTAGCGACTGGCTCACAAAATATTCCTGGGATGATTAAGATATTAAAAGAAATGAACATACCTGTTAAAGCATTGGCGGATTTAGATTTTGCTTTTACAGCGCATAAGTTTCAGTTAATAGAGAGTGGGCATCCATGTATTGAAAAGTGTTTAGAAATTATTGGAAAATTACAACCTATACATGGTTTCAGCTTACAAGGTCGTTATCCCACAGGAGGGAATGGATACAAGAGTGCACAAGTATATGAATTGTTGGCTCAAGATGAGCAAGCGCTCGAACCTATTGAGAGTTTAATAAACCATTTTAAAACTCAATCCATTTGGCTATGGAAATTAGGAGCTATTGAACCGCATCTTTGTTTAGAAGCTAAGCAAACAGGTGAATGGTATAAATTTAGAAAAAATTTACAGGATAAAGAACTTGAGGATGTTGTTGCTGATCCTTTAGTAATTAAACAGTTTGCAACGTGGTGTACATTACAAAGCTGATCTTCGCCCAAATGCCACCATCATTTACAAAAATGGACAATAGACATTCATCACCAGAGGGTTATACTAGTTTCACCATTTTCTAAAACAACGGAGAACAAAGATGGTTATTGCTGGCTCTAAACCGGGAACAGGTTTCTATTTTTGTGTTCAATGTGGACATCGCGTTTACTTAGAAATTGGTACAGACCGCTTACCACCGTGTACCAAATGCCAAGGCACCCAATATAACGATAAGGTTGCCTAAGCTACAGCAAAAAATAAAACAGAAAAACCTGTTTTAAATAAAAGCCCTATTACCCCATAGGGCTTTTTGCTATTTTAGAGAGAAAGAAAAATCACCCATCGCCACAAACAGGTTTGGAGCGCAGTATGGAAACGATCCTCGGTTTATGTATTGGTATTGGACTCAGTGCAGCGTGTGGCTTTCGTATATTCGCACCTTTGCTGGTCATGAGTATCGCTTGTAATCTGAACTGGTTTGAACCGATCCAGGGCTTCGGCTGGCTGGCTTTACCCTCGGTTTGTTTGACACTGGGCATCGCGACCTTATGTGAAATCATCGCTTACTATATTCCCTGGGTGGATAATATCCTTGATATTATTGCTACCCCCGCAGCTGTCATTGCTGGAACCGTATCTACGATGGCAGTAAGTAGTGGGGAAATGTCGCAGTTTATAGCTTGGGCAACCGCATTAATTGTAGGTGGAGGCACCGCCGGAGCAGTACAATTTGGTACGGTGGCTTTGCGAGGTTTATCAACTACCACCACCGGTGGAGTAGGAAATCCGGTCATTTCTACGGGGGAGTGGGTCAGTGCGATCTTGATTTCAATTTTATCCTTCTTGGCACCTGTAATGCTGGTGATAGTATTAATTATTGCTGCCATCTGGTTTGTACGCTGGTTTAAACAGATCAAGAAAAAAAAAGCTGATCCTGGTATAGCATAAATCCTCTAAGTCACTGTTTTATAAATCTAAAACTAAATAGTAAGTTCATGTGAAAGGACTAAAAAAACTCTAAAAAGTGATTGATTTTTATTCATTAAAGGCATAATTTTAGTATGGGATTAATAAATACATACTTTTATTATGATTTTAATCCCTACCTTTATAAAAAAGAATATGGGGAGTTTGCATGGATATGATCAAGTTTGTGATTGATGAGCATACGACAGACAATGGTGCACATCTGATCCATAATTCAACGATGGGGTGTGAAGACTTGCCTGATCCTGATGCTCAGATTCTGATTGGTTATTTTGCCAATTATGAACTGGCGTATAAGCGTGCGCGCATGAACTGGCCTAGAGAGAAAGTGACCGGTTGTGAAAAATGCTGCAAGGCATAACTCATGAATCAATCAGTAATTAAAAATGAATATGATGTTGAGATTTTTGACCCTGCCATTGTATAGGGTCATTTTGTTTCAGCTTTCATCTTTCTATGTTAAAAATAATAAGCAACATGTGCCTATACATATGAGATCAGGAAAATGAAAATAGCAAAACTTGCAGTTTTTTCAGTGCAACCATATTGATCTCGAATGCAGCCGTAGCGCAACAAGCTTTAAAGCCTCAACAGCGCCAGTCACAACAAGATCAAAAAACTTTTCAAGCTTATGTCCCAAAAAACTATTCTTTCTTTGAAGCGGTGAAAGGTGACTTAAATAAAGATGGTGTGCCGGATGCTGTACTGATTGTCAAAGCTACAGATCCTAAAGCTTTAGTTAAAGATGAATATCGTGGAACCTTAGACCGGAACCGCCGAGGTATCATTGTTCTTTTGGGGCAAAAGGACAAGAACACTTATAAACAGTTTCTGCAAAACCTGAACTGTTTCAGCTCGGATCAGGAAGATGGCGGGGTGTATTATCCACCTGAACTGGTGCCTGAAATTAACAAAGGACTACTGCAGCTTACGTATCAGCATGGACGTTATGGCTATTGGAGCTATAAATTCCGTCTTCAGAATCAGGATATGCGACTGATTGGCTATGACCAGTTTTCTCATCATGGTCCTTTACTTGAGTCGAAAACCAGCTTTAATCTGCTGACTGGCAAAAAAATCTATAGTAAAAACCTAATCACGGATCCGGAGCACAACCCAAAATATAAAGAAACGCATTCAGTGCATAAAAAGTCACCTATTTATTTATCCAAAATTAAAGACTTTGATCAGCTCACATTTTAAATATCTAACTGCCTGAAATTGGCGCACATTTTGCAATTTATTTAATACGAGGATGCAAAGCTTCATCTAATCGCAGAGCTTTGACTTAATTTAGTGCGCTTTTATGCACGATAAAGAGGGCAATTGAGTATGGATATGACCAACCACGTTTCTGAATCCCCGAAACTACCGCTTTCTGCACATGCCTGTGCGGCCTGGTCGCTCATATTTGTGCCTTTTTGTGGGGTAATTGGGCTGATCTATTTTGCGCTGGCTTATCTGATCAATCTGAAAGTACTGACATCTGAATTAAGCAAAATGAATAAAGTACTGGCAATTATCATGTCCGGGATGTGTGCCATGAGTGGCTGGTGGTTTACTGCACAATGGTTGCAGGGAACTTTTTAAAGTGAAAAAAAGGAGAAAAGGGGTAAATAAAATTCCAATAAAGCTCCTTTTTTTAAAATAAAACGTCATAAAAATGAGTCAATGAGATTTATTTCTCTGAATTTTCTTTTAAATCGGAATAATTTTTCAAAAATTAGAAAAATGATAAAAACATAGGAAATTAATTCCGTGTGCTCAAGGCTAATATATGTCTCAAGGGTGTGACGGGATCGGAAAGAGTAGCATGCTGTGAGCGGCGCAAAACGCGAGAGCAGTACTTACCCAAAAGGTCTTGATCCGGCTTAGGACGCTATGAACCAGAAGTTTGTAGGCTATAAGATCAATTCTTACAAAGATTGATAGTTGAAGTAAACCATCACGAGTTTTCCCAACACCCTAAAAATTCTCCAGTAAAACCCATTAGAAAATATAAAAATAACTCTTCTATTCAAATCTCCTTAACAGTGTTATATCCGCCATTTCTTATTATTCAGTCAATTTATGCTAGTCTGGAAATTGAACCGTATCCTTTAGAGGAATCGCGATGGAACTTGATTTCTGGCGGAAATTTTTACTGTATGCATTGTTCGTTAATTACAGCATATTAATATTCTGGTTCCTGATCATTGTCTTTGCCCGCGACTGGGTCAAACAGTTGCATGGAAAATGGTTCAAGCTCTCAGATTCAACCTTTGATGCCATTCATTATGCGGGTATGGCACTCTATAAGATTGGTATTTTTCTATTTAATCTAGTGCCTTTATTGGTTTTATATCTGATGTAGATATAGAGAGAAATAATAGATTTGAATCTTTTATTAACGTGACTTTAACCTGTGGTCGAATAGTAATCTCAAAGACCCAGTTCAACTTATTAAAATTATGCAACTAAAAACAACAACATCGCTAAAAGGAGTTCAGGCAAATGAATCAGTTTAAACCCGCCCTGATTTTAGGTGCACTCATCGGCTTAGGAATGATTATAGCGGGATGGATTCTGGGGAATAGTGCCGTCAAGATCAAACAGTATGAACGAATTGTTTCGGTCAAAGGCCTGTCTGAACGTGAAGTTAGGGCAAATGTCGCGGTCTGGCCGATTCGCTTTAGTTCGGCCAGTCAGGATGTGACTCAGCTTTATGACGTGATGGAACTACAAACCCAGCAAATCCAGACGTTCCTGAAAGGTGAAGGCTTTAAAGCCGAAGAAATTACCACGGGAGCACCCGTCACCACAGATAAATATGCACAGCAGTATGGCGGAGATGCCAATGTTGCCCTGCGTTATACCGCACATCAAACCATTACCGTATATACCCATAATATTGATGCAGTACGGGCAGCACAAACCCGTTTAGCAGAACTGGGTAAAAAGGGCATTGCCTTTGGTGGCGATGATTCTGGACAACGAACTGAGTATCTATTTACTGGCTTGAATGACATTAAACCAGCGATGATTGAACAGGCCACACAAAATGCTCGGAGCGTGGCAGAAAAATTTGCAGCTGATTCACAAAGTCGTCTAGGAAAAATCAAAACTGCTAATCAGGGTCTGTTCAGTATTGAAGATCGCGACAGTAATACACCCTATCTTAAAAAAGTTCGTGTCGTATCTACAGTCGATTACTATCTGGCAGATTAAATTGACCGGAAGCAATTCAGCAGTACGATCTGAGCAGCTTAAACCCGGCTGGCCAAGTCGCAAGCCGAGTATAACCTCCTTAAATCAACTTCCTGTAAACGTTCAGATTGACACACTGAATTGACATTGTTATTTTGCGCATCTTTCTCCCCATGCAATTGCGCCATGCCACTAAACGATAACTTTGTTTACTGCCCACCTCAAGATCCGATTAAAATTCTCTATGAAGATGAGGATCTGGTGGTGATTGAAAAACCGGCAGGGTTGTTGTCGGTGCCGGGTCGTCTGCCAGAGCATCATGACAGCGCTTATTTACGTGTGTGCGAGCAATTTCCGGAAGCACGAATTACCCATCGCCTGGATATGGGTACTTCCGGAATTCTGATGTTTGCCAAGCATCGTGATGCAGAAGTGGCAGTCAGTAAAATGTTTCAGGCACGTACAGTGAATAAGCATTACATCGCTTTGGTACAAGGCAAACTGGTCGGTGAGGGTGAAGTTAATGCCCCACTCATCACTGACTGGGAAAATCGGCCACGTCAGATGGTACATACGGAACTGGGCAAGCCCTCTAAAACCCTGTATCAAGTGTTGGATTATGATGTGGCACAAGATATTAGCCGTGTCTTATTAATGCCGATTACCGGGCGTTCACATCAACTGCGTGTACATATGATGCATATTGGTCATCCGATTACTGGCGATAAAATTTATCACCCCGAACCACTGCGCAGTCCGCTGCAACGTATGGCCCTGCATGCCAGTTATCTTGCATTTACCCAGCCCTTAAGTGATAAACCGGTAGAAATTCACGGTAGTGTGCCTTTTTAATATTTTCTAGTTTCGACTCCATGTTTTATTAAATAATATTTGAATTTCTGGAATGAATGCAGAACACTTTACTCATCTATTGCGTTGTATAAAGTGTGAGAAAATATTTCATATTTTTTCTTTAATTCTCCAAATTTACTTATTTTTTGATCTAAAAAGCATTAGTTTAAATATAGTTATGTGCTTTGTTGAACTATGTAAATTTATAAGTTTACCTATCTTAATACTGTCTCATGAAGAAAATTAAATTTTTAAAAAGATCAAAATTTGGTAAATTTAAATCTATGTTATCAAACAATATTATATTTTAATTTTGATAAAAATTAAGAAATATAATATTATTTCATTAGATTCAATAACTTACTGTCTATCTTATAAGTTAATTCATACTTAAAGCTTTAATATTTTTATTCTGGCAAGATTTCAAGAGATAAAACAGTAAAATTCAACAAAAATATCAATATTATTAAATATTTATACCTAATTCTAGTGATAGGATTTTTGAGAAAATCAGTGCAAACTAAGAATCTTTCATAAGTTCTTTGATTTGATTTAAAGCATTTTTCTTATTGTATTTTTTTAATTAGGGCACGGACGATGTCAAGTATTATTTTATTCGTTCTGGTGGGGATACTATCTGGCGTACTTGCAGTCACACTAAACAAATTAAAATCCCTGCGTGGAAACCTCGATGTTTTACAAAACAATCTGGATCATGCACGTCATAAACTGACAGATTATGAACAACAGGTAGAAGATAGTGAGTACGAGTTGTCTCAGCTACGCGTGCAGATCAGTAGTTTACGCACGACTTTAGAAAAATATAAGAAATACCAGGAGATCTGCGAAATTGAACAATATGTCATTAACCGTACCTTACAGGCTGAAAATTTTGTAAAAATGACCAAGGTTGATGCTTCAATCATGGTGGATGATATTAAAGGCTATATCGAGCGGGTGAAGGCATTTATAGAGGGTTATCAGGCTAAGGCAATTCAAAAGGTTGATCAGCAGGCACGGGAAAAACTGCAACGTTATTATAAACAGGCACAAGAAGAATATCGCTTGCAGGATGTGGTTACTGCCTTAGAGCATAAAATTCATGGTTATCAGTATGGATTCTCGCTAGCAGCTAAAGATGTTTTGACTGAATTAATAGAGGGTTATCAGGAGCAAGATACTGCAAGACATTTACAGGATATTCGTGAGCAAATTGAGCAGGCGATTCGAGACAAAAAAGTTGCGCAATGCAACTATGTCGATGAAGATCGCCGTAATACCACCATGGATATGATCAGTCTGGCCTTTAACAGCCGTGCCGACCTGTATCTGTCTCGTTTAACTGCAGATAATCTGGGACAGATGCTACAGGCGCTGCAAGATGATTTTTATTTAATTAATCATAAAGGGCAGGATTTAAGTCAGGCTCGCATTCAGCAATCGTATCTGGATTTACGTTTGCAAGAGCTCAAGTTTGCAGCCTTACTTCTGGAATTAAAGAAAACACCAGGAAAAGTTCTTCACCTGGCTTAAGCCGCTTAGTCAAAAAAATTAGGCGTAAAATGAGGATGAAAATATCTCCAAAATAAGCAGTCAAAAGTATCTCTACTAGTTAAAAGTTAAAGAGATACTTTAAAAATAAAACTTCGATTTGATATATAAAATCAGTCATTTAAAAACTGTAAAAAATGTTATTTTTCCTATCGTATCCTGTATAAAAATCAGCTAATCTAATTTGTATAATAAAACGGCAGCATAATAAGGACAGCCCTATGTCACGTGATTATCAGCAGTTCCCGGATGATGAAAATGGCAATGTACTCTGGCAGATGTTTCAGGATGGCGATGATCTGACTGAAGCACATGAAATTGAATTTTCGATTGCATTTAATGAAGAATCTCAGGCTGATCGCTGTGCTTTGCATCTATTAAAAGAAGAACAGAAAATCAGCCTGTTTCAGGATGAAGAAAGCGATACACTCGAGTGGGTGATCACGATTTTCGTTTATATGGAACCGAGCTACGAAGATATTGTTGATCTGGAGCAATGGTTTACCAAAATCGCGAGTGAATTTGGTGGCGTTTATGATGGTTGGGGCTGTATGGCTTATGTATATGACGACATCGACGATGATGATACGCCTTTGACCAGTTAAAGCTAAACAAAATTTTTATAACACAGAATGAAGAGTATAAGCCCAGCCCGTCTGGGCTTTTTCTTCTGGTGAATCAACAGTTTATTAATGAATAATTCAAACTGATATTATTTAAAACGAATAGAGGAATTGTAGAAATTAAATCCATATAAAATATAAGGTATAAAATGCTATAATGATTTTTTAATTTATTCATTTCTTATTTTTATTTTTATTTTTATTTTTATTTTTATTTTTGAGGTTCTTATGAGTCTACCCCATTGTCCAAAATGCCAGTCTGAATACACCTACGAAGATGGGGATTTACTGATTTGTCCTGAATGTTCGCATGAATGGAAAGAGGGTGAAGATACAGAAGAGCAGCTAATCATTAAGGATGCCAATGGTAATGTTCTTGCTGATGGTGATAGTGTAACAGTGATCAAAGACCTGAAAATTAAAGGTTCCTCATCTGTGGTGAAAGTTGGAACTAAAGTAAAAAGTATTCGCCTGTTGCCAGATGCAGCAGATGGTCATGATATTGACTGTAAAATTGAGGGTATTGGCGCAATGAAGCTCAAGTCTGAATATGTGAAAAAAGCATAATCCAGTCCTGATCTGTTTTAATCTATTAAAGTTTGAACCAGAATGGCGGTTTAAAAAATAGGCCGTCATCACCTGCCTTGGCTTACATTTTATTTCAGACGGGGCATAATCAAGAAAAAATACTGAGTAAATAAAACCTCATGCCTCATCTTCATATTGAATATTCAGATAATATCCAGAATCTGGAGGTCAAGCCGATGCTGCTTAAGATTCACCAGGCCTTATATACTGCAAATTATATTCAGGATCCGAATGATTTAAAAAGCCGGGCAATTTGTCAGCAGAATTATGTGATTGGACTGGATTTGCATACCACTCAGGCCTATGTACATGCAAAAGTATCCTTATTGTCGGGGCGTAGTCCTGAATTGAAACAGGCAATTTCCCAGTGTGTCTTAGCAGTGCTACGACAGCATGTACCAGCCCAGCAGGGTTTGACAATACAGCTCTGTGTAGAAATCATAGAAATGCCAAAGGACTGTTATAGTAAAGCCTTTATTTAACTTTAGTTTAACAATACTTGTATGTTGTTGAAATTATAATTATTATTTTTCGGGATTGTTATGTTGTGACACAACTAAAATCTAGCAAACAGTAAAAAATAACTTAAATAAGCTTAAATTAACTGGGTTCCTTCTCAAGTTTTATGGAAGTTGTTTAGCTAACAATAAAATGATCTTTAAAAAATGAACTTTATGGGGCTTTTAGTATATTTGATGATCTTAACTAGTTAAGGTTTTTTTGCTGTAATTCTAAAAAAATCTATGTCCTTCTGTAGGGGCAGATTGCAGTGATTATTTGACCATTTAAAAAATATAAGAGAATAGAGATGAAAATATTCGGGGACGCATCTTTAGGTAGAGAAATAGTTGATTTATTACATGAATGGGATAGTGCAATAACAGGCTTGGATATTCAGAATGTGCTTAAGTTGTGTGTATCAGATGTCAGGTTTTTTGATTTAAGTACAGAAGTTCATGGTCTGAAAGCTTATGAACAGAAATGGAATCTTTACAAGCCTTATATGCTGCATGGAGTGACCATACAGCGACATGACGTGACAATCCACGTAGAGCCTCATTTAGCTTTCATTCATGGTTATGTCAAACTTACACCAGCAAATGCTGACAAAGTAAAGTGGCTTCCCTCAGTGAAATGGTGTCGTACTAGCTTATGTTTGAAAAAGGAACAAGGGCAATGGAAAATGGTGCATCAGCATATTTCGGTACCGGTAGAGATTGAAACACATAGCATGAAAGTATTAGAGCTAACCATTTAAATCTATAATGACATTATTTATATGAATTCATTCGCTATTTAAGTTCTCTACTATAGGGCAATGTTTAAGTTGAATTCCAATAAAAAAAAGAGCCTGAATGATTTAGGCTCTTTTTATTTGCAGAATGAGTATTAACCAAAGCGTTTTGGAATTTTCTGTCCATTAGGTATAGGGGTTTCAGCATTTTTTAATACACCGAATAACCAGGTTTCAGCATGCTGTACGGCAGTCTTGAGCTGATCGCCTAATGCTAAACGACCGGCAATGAAACTGGCCAGTGAACAGCCTGAACCATGATATTCACCCTCCAGACGAGCACAACGGGTCTGGTTCACCAGTTCACCCTGAATATATAAACTGTTCTGGATATAATCTGGAGTATCTTCATGACCGCCTTTAACCAGTATAGCTTTGGCACCCATGGCAAACAGTTTTTGTGTCGCAAGTTCCAGATCCTGCTCACCTGTCAGTGCACGCAATTCCACTGTGTTCGGTGTAATAATAGTTGCATGAGGGATCAATTGGGTAAAAGCCTTGACCAAGGTTGCTTGATCTCCCAATGAGCCACCACTGTTCGCGACAAGTACCGGATCAAGCACATAAAAATATTCAGGATGCTCAGCAAGAAACTCGGCTAGGGCTGCAATATTGTCGGTAGTACCAAGCATGCCGGATTTGACACCACAGATGGGCAAGTCACCGACTACCGCATGAGCTTGTGCAAGCAATAGGCTTTTTGATGTCGCTTCAAAGCCAAATACCTGTTGAGAGTTCTGAATAGTAAGGGCGGTACAGGCTATTGCAGCATGAGCCCCGCTTTGGCCAATAGCTTCAATATCAGCCTGGAGACCTGCTCCACCTGAAGGATCCAAACCTGAAAAGCATAGTACGGTAGGGCGCAAAACGATGTCCTTAAACTCTAGATTTGCGTTAGTATAGGCAAAATTTCATGAACACTCGATACCCATTTGCATCGAAGTAACCGGAGGACTGTGGTGATTCAGAATATCCTGATTGATCTGGATGGAACCTTAACTGATCCTAAAGTAGGGATTACCACTTCAGCACGTTATGGCTTGGAAAAAATTGGCCATCCTATTAGTCCCGATACCAATATTGACTGGATTATTGGACCACCGCTTAAAGCCTCACTCGCTAAAATTCTGAACGTTGCAAGCAATCACGTGCTGGCAGAGCAGGCACTAGAAGCCTATCGGGAACGTTTTGCAGTCACCGGACTATATGAAAATAAAGTCTTTCCCGAAGTAGCTGAAACTTTAGCTGAACTCAAACGCCGTGGATATCGACTATTTCTTGCGACTGCTAAACCCACCGTTTATGCACGACAGATTCTTGAACACTTTGAGCTAGATCAATATTTTGAAGGCATTTATGGCAGTGAGCTAAATGGTGATCGTACCAACAAAGGCGACCTGATCGAATACATCTTGCAGCAAGAGCAGTTAAATCCAGATACTTGTATTATGGTGGGAGATCGTGAGCATGACATTTTTGGTGCTAGACGTAATGGGATAGAAACTATTGCAGTCACCTATGGCTATGGTTCACCAGAAGAATTTGCTCAAGCTGAGCCCAAATTTCAGATTCAACGCTTTAATGAAGTTTTTGATTGTCTAGGTAAATAATTTTTATATTTTAAAATTCTACGCTTTGTATATTTAAAATAATCTCGATTTATATTTCATGATTCGAGATTATTTTCTAGTTATTTAATTAACATATTTATATAAAGAGTAAATTAAATTATAAACTTATTATATTAAATTTAAGCTATTAAATAGTGGATTAATAACCTGTTTATAAATTTGTAATTCATGTGTTAAATCAAGTAACTTATTTGTTGTTAAGTGTAATTAATTTACAATTATACAATTAACTGGATATAAAAACTTATAATTTAATATAAATTATTGAAATAACTAATAATAAATTTAATATAAATTTTTTAATATCATTCATCAATAAATTTTATATAAATATAAATCAATAGTTTAAATCATATTAATTAATAAAATTAAACTTCAATTTAAAATTACTACATAATAATCATAAAATCTTACCTATTTTATGGTTTTAACTTGAAATTACTCCTGCTATGAAAAGCTGGTTGGAAATTATAAACGGCACGACTCATCATAAGAATATTCAGGAGTTTCTTTCATGGCTAGCATTGATATATTGGCTAAGAATAATAGACCTCTTTCATAAATCATTTTTTGCTCAGTTCCAAGTTGTAGATTCCAGCGATTAAATTGAATCTCAAAC
>NZ_AJXD01000024.1:0-33783 GCF_000264725.1 Acinetobacter sp. HA
AAAATCATGGAACAATTTGTTCATGTCTTTAATCACATAATCTTTAAAATGAAAAGCGCGTGCATGTTTCGCATCGAAGCGTGCAGTTTTACCTTCATGCTCAAAAATATATACACGGTCTTCATTGCTGACTAAAAAGTTTTGACCCAATCGCATGAGTAATGCATCGAACTTATCCTCATCAGCGATACTGTCATCCTTACTGATTTGATCATATGCACGTTTAATGCCTTTAATAAACATTGTTTCACCCTACTTCATGGCTCAAACGCGGATTTAATCAGAGATTCATAGAATTTCAAAGTTTTGTGGTAAAGATAGTCTTCATCTTCTCTTCATTATATTTGTATTTCGTGACAATTAGGATATTTACAAAGTATAAAATCATTTTATGATGTAGCTGTAATAATTTAAAAAACACCACGGAATCAGGTGTTGCATACAACAAGGTCCAGGAACCATGAAAAAAATAATATTTGCTGCGATGCTCGCAGTTTCATCTCAATATGCACTTGCCAATGCAAATACCAAAGCTGAAGCAGTTGATCCTCAATTTGCCAAGGTTGAAGCCCTAGTCAAAGCCAATGACTTTAAAGGTGCCCACACTTTACTGAATGAGTTAGCACAGAAAGGAAATGCTCAAGCACTGTATAACTTAGGCTATTTAACCCAGACTGGTCAGGGCACCGCAAAGAATGAGAAAAAAGCGGTACAACTGTATGAACAGTCAGCAAGCAAAGGCTACCCGGTTGCCAACTATGTCCTCGGTAAAAATTATGCAGGCGGTACAATGGGGCTGAAACAGGATCTGAACAAAGCCAAACAATATCTGGAACGTGCATCCAGTGCCGGTTTTGATGATGCTACTGTGGATCTGGCAGTGTTACTTTTTGCTGAAGGAAAACCTGCTTCTGATCAGCAAGCACTGAAAAAACTTCAACCACTGATTAAAAAGATAATTTCCAGGCAATTCATGCCAAAGCCCTGTATGACATCAGCCTGGGCTTTAAAAATAAAGATGAAAAACCGATTCAGCAAGGTTTAAGCTCGATTCAGGAGCTTGCCAAGAAAGGCTATATCCCTGCCCTGATGGCAGTCGCTAACATGTTTGCCAATGGTAATATCGTGCCGCAAAACCTGCCTGAAGCGAAGAAAATCTTTAGTGCCTTGGCTCAGGAAAATATTCCACAAGCCAAAGAGTCTCTGGCGGCAGTAGAGAAAATGATTGCTGAACAAAGCAAGAAACCAGCTCAACCAACGGCGCAAAAGAAAAGCTAACCTAAGCTATAAAAAGCCCCTGATTCGGGGCTTTTTTATTGGAATGTTTAACTGAGATAATAACCAGACTGAGTCAGGATGACTGCCACCACAATAAATCCCATTAAGGTACTGAGTACCAATGGCGGTAAAGCTTTGTCCTGTACCCCATAATGCTGGGCAAAAATCCCAAAAGCGATTGGCATTGGCAATGCCGCCAGCAATGTGCCGATAAAAAGCATCTCACGACTGACATCGAAAGCCGATAATAAACTGAAAATCAGCAATGGCATGACGATGACTTTTATGGCTGTCAGGAACCAGCTAAAGGCCGTCAGTGAGCTGAGATTCATGCCAATCAGGCTACCACCAATCACAAATAAGGCCAGTGGCGATGCGGTTTGCCCTAACATTTTTAAGGTAGAGCTAAGTAATTCTGGTAGTTGAATATCTAGAACTATGCACAAAATACCCAGCATAATCGAAAGAATCACCGGATTTTTCAAGATCCGTAGCAATGTTCCAGTCAATATACTTTTACCAGCTGTACCGGGGGCTTGCAGACCCCGTTCAGCCAGAATCAGCATCAAGGTCACGATCAGCAGATTTTCTACAATAAGAGTCAATGAAAGATAAATTGCTGAATGTGAACCAATCAATAAGGTCAGTATCGCCGTGCCGATAAACCCGGTATTGGACATGGAACCACCCATGGCCAGCACCCCTGACTCAGTGAGAGAAGCCTTGAAGAAATAGCGGCAGCAGAAAAATACCACGCCATAGAGCAGCAAAGAACCACCTGCATAGGCAATAAAATACTGTGGACTCCAGATATCGCTGAGATGTTTACTTGCCAAGGCTTGTAACAGAAAAGCTGGCAAGGAAATCTTCATTACAAACTGGCTCATCGCCATAATCAGCGAGGGGGTGATAAATTGGGTTCGTGCAGCAATATAACCTAAAAATACGACGGCACAAATTGGAAATAGAATAGTGAATAACATTAATTTTCTGCAGTTTTACTGCATTGTTCCTTAATATGTTCATCCCTGAACGATTAACTTCCACTCATTTAACAAGCAGTTTTATTTGTCCGCTGAAGAGAAAGGCTTAAGCAGATCACGCAAACCGTGTGGCTGGCAACGTAAATACTGAGGCGTCACCTCTACTGTTTCACCGAGTGTCGCAGCTGCATGCCATGGCCAGCGTGGATCATACAAAATGCCACGCGCAAGCGCGATAGCATCTGCCTGTCCATATTGCAAAATTCCTTCTGCCTGCATTGCTTCCGTAATCAAACCGACCGCAATCACTGGAATATTGACCGCCTTTTTAATCGCTTCCGCAAAAGGAACCTGATAATTCGGATGCACATCAATTTTCTGGTCTACATGTAAACCTGCACTCGAAACGTGGATATAGGCTGCACCCGATGCTTCCAGCGCTTTAGAAAGTTCAACAGCAGCCTCAATGTTCCAGCTTTCAACATCTTTCATCCAGTCGGTTGCAGAAATACGCACGCCAATTGGATAGCCTTCAGGAACCGCAGCTTTCATCGCTTTAAAGACCTCTAAAGTCAGACGAATCCGGTTTTCAAATGAACCGCCATATTGATCCTGGCGCTGATTCGACAGAGGTGACATAAATTGATGCAGCAAATAGCCATGCGCAGCATGAAGCTCAATCAGCTCAAAGCCTGCGTCAACAGCACGCTTGGCACTGGCAGCAAAGTCCTGAATTACTTGCTGGATTTCCTCAAGACTTAAGGCTTTTGGTGGATGTTCATGTGCCTGAAAAGGAATATCACTGGCAGAGACAGTCTGCCAGCCCAAAGGTTGATCTGGTGCAATTTGCCCCTTGCCTTCCCAGGGTTTATCTGTGGAGGCTTTACGCCCAGCATGTGCCAGCTGAATCGCAAAGGGCATTGGCGAAAGAGATCGCACCTTTTCCAGTAAGGTCTTTATCTGTGCTGTCTGGCTATCATTCCACAATCCCAGATCTGCATAGCTAATCCGGCCTTGTGGCTGTACCGCAGTCGCTTCCACAATACATAAACCGGCACCAGACAAAGCATAATTGGCCCATTGCTGCTCATGCCAATAGGTGATTTCACCCTGCTCTGTTGCAGAGTACTGGCACATCGGAGCGATTACGATTTTGTTATCAAGTTGCAATGATCCAAATTGCACGGGCTGAAATAGTAATGTCACGCGGTGTTTCCTCTTCTTATTGGCTGATTGATATTCAAAATAAAAACAGGCTCCCAAGAGCCTGTTTAGTTATAGCGTGAACAATCCAACTTTAGAAGATCACTCGTGTAGTTAAACCTAGTACTAATGCATTGTCTACTTGATTGCTAGACCCTGGATTTACTACATATTGCAGGTTTGGACGTAACATTAACCACTTTGTTGCGTTATAGCTGTAGTTGAGTTCGATATTGTATTCAGCGCTAGCATCAAATGCTGGACGTGAATCTGCAAAACGGTCATTCACATGCACACGATTCACTGCCAGACCTAAAATGTCATTTGGCTGGCTATCCACTAAACCGATATATTTCACACCAATTTGTTGTGAATTATCCACTTTATTGGTATCACGGTCATGCCAGGTAAAATTGGCAAATGAATGTAAACCCTGACGGCCACTACCTGTCGATGTTAACTGTTGCTCTATTGCTAACCACCCTGCAAAGGTACGGTTTTTTCCTTCACCTGTTGCGATGTCTTTTTGGTTAGCAATATCATCAGCCGTGTTATACATACCACCAACACGGTAACTGCCTGGCAAGCCATTGATGAGTGATTTTGGAGTCCAGACCACCTCTGCCGGAATGGTTACGCCATCCGCATGATCGGTATCCAGACTCCAGCCTTGACCTTCAGCCTTGCCATTCCCATTGTCCGGGTTAAATTCATAAACACCCACTTGAACTGCAACTTCAGGATTTAACTGTTGTTTAACGCGTGCCCCCCATTGAGATACTGGGGTATTCATCCAGATATTACCCTGCCATTTACCCATCTGTGCAGCGCAGAATGCTGTACTGGCAAAATCACAAGCCATGACATTAAAGTCCATACCCAGACCTAAACGACCTGCTTTAATACTCAATCCTTGGTCTTGGAAGGTCTTCTCAATTGACAGTTCGCTTAAACGGCTGTCCTGGTTACCACGACCAAAAGTACCTTGAACATTGGCCATGTGAGGCGCATTTCCTTGTAAATCACGCACTGAAGTACTTTGGCCTTGACGTGCGGTAGCTACTGCACGAACAGTCACCCCATCCCAGCCTGCCAGTTTTTCCATATCTAACTGGGTACCTAACCATAACTGTGCAGAAGTTAATGGATCTGCTCCTTCATTACGGCCACCCTCTGCCAGATAAGCTGTATCTGTCAGTATATTTGCCTCAAACTTGATACCTTGCTGGGCAAGTTCTGTACGCTTGCCATCCCAGTCCCCTAACAGGTACTGCCCCTGAGGATCAAATGCAGATTCAGCTTGAGCTGAAGTCATGGCTACCATGAATGGCAGTAAAGCGAGACTTAACTTTTTCATATAAAACCTAAACATACGGAGAGAGTAAAGGCAGCCTGAGACTTGCCCTGTATGACTTGATACAGAACGTTACATAACTTTTCACTTAAATACACAGCATTTTTTTTATTATTGGTAAAACTTTAAGTTATAAGAAATAATATTTCATATAAAATTTAATTTATATAATGTATATTTTTCAGGTATTTAATTAATTAAAAAGGTCTAAAATCTGTTTCTCTTTAAACCTAACAGTAAAAACACACCTGATATTAAAGTTTATTTTTTAAACAATTGTTAAAATAAATTTCCATCTTCAATTTTTAGTTCTCTTTTAAACAGGACTTGCATTCAACTATAAAACGCCCAATATTAGCGTCATGATATTAGCTGCTAAATGTTATGCCTGAATTACCAGAAGTTGAAACCACCAAAACCAGTCTCCTGCCTCTCCTTGATCAGAAAGTTCTATACGTGGAGGTGCGTCAGTCAAGCTTACGCTGGCCGGTTCCTGAGGATATTGCTCGTCTGCAAGGACAACGCCTGACTCAACTGACACGTCGTTCCAAATATATTCTGGCGCAATTTGAACAGGATACGATGCTATGGCATTTAGGCATGTCAGGTAGCTTTCGCTTATGTGAAGCCAGTGAAGAATTGCGTAAGCATGATCATCTGATTATTCAGTTTGAAGATATCCAGCTGCGCTATCATGACCCACGCCGTTTCGGCTGCATCCTGTGGTTAGATGCACAGTCTCAAAGCAAGCTGATTGATACACTTGGGCCAGAGCCACTCAGTGATAGTTTTAATGCTGAATATCTATTTGAAAAATTAAAAAATAAAAATGTTGGCACCAAAGTTGCAATTATGGATAACCATGTTGTCGTGGGTGTAGGCAATATTTATGCAACCGAAAGCCTATTCAATATGGGCATTCATCCTGCACAACCTGCCTCTACATTGAGTTTTGAGCAGATTGAAAAGCTGGTCATTGAAATTAAGCGCATTTTAAAACAGGCGATTGATCTGGGTGGCTCAACCTTACGCGACTATACCAATGCCATGGGAGAAAATGGCTATTTCCAACAAACACTGCTGGCTTATGGCCGTGCCGGGGAAATGTGCGTGAACTGCGAAACCACGCTGGAAAACATGAAGTTGGGACAGCGTGCATCTGTCTACTGTCCTGAATGCCAGCCGCTAAAAAAGGTAAAGCTTTCTAGCAAACGTGCAGCAGCTGTACGAGGTAAAAACTAATGAAGACTGCAATCGTCCGTCATATTCTGGTCAAAGATAAAGAAACTGCCGAACAGCTCAAGAAAAAGATTCTAGCAGGTGCAGATTTTGCCAAGATCGCTAAACAATATTCGACCTGTAATTCAGCTAAACGTGGTGGTGAACTGGGTGAAGTGAAAAAAGGTCAGCTGGTCCCAGTGATTGATAAACTGGTTTTTACTGCTGCCGAACGTGTTTTACATGGACCAGTGAAAAGTCAGTTTGGTTTTCATTTGCTAGAAATCAAGTTCCGAATGGATTTTTAATCCTCCTAAATCCCTCTATAAGTAAAGGGGAACTTCTCCTCCCTTTAGGAAAGAGGTTGGAAGGAATTAAATAAAAAAACGGCACCTTAAGCGCCGTTTTTTTATCAAGAAAGCTTAAGCTTCAGGTCGTTTTTTTAACTCATCACGAATTTCACGTAATAATGCAACATCTTCCGGTGTTGCTGCTGGCTCTGGGTCTACCTCTTGTTTACGACGCAGTTTGTTCATTAGTTTCACTAACCAGAATACGACCCATGCCAATAACAGGAAGTTAATTAAAATCGTCAGGAAATTACCATAAGCAAGGACATTCAGACCCGCTGCCTGTGCAGCAGCCAGATTGCTTATATTGTTTGGATTATCTCCTAATACAACAAACCAGTTGGAATAGTCGACATCACCACCTAGAACCCAGCTCACTAAAGGCATGATGACATCTTTTACCATCGAGTCAATAATCTTACCGAAGGCGCCACCAATGATCACACCGACTGCGAGATCCATGACATTGCCCTTAACCGCAAATTCCTTAAATTCTTGAATAATACTCATAAAGTCACCTGTTTCTTATACAATTTTCAATTTTGCGATAGATTATACAGGAGTTAGATATTTCTATTTAAGCCTAATTGATCAGGTTTATGTAATCTTGTCCAACCTTATCTAGATATATAAAAAAACCGCTGAACAATGTCAGCGGTTTTTTAAACTATTAGTAATCGAACTTATTTAGCACGGTTACGCTTACGTTCGTTTTCAGTCAGGTAACGCTTACGGATACGGATTGACTTAGGTGTTACTTCAACAAGTTCATCATCTTCAATGAATTCAAGCGCTTGTTCTAGCGTGTATTCAATTGCAGGAACAAGCGTTAACGCATCATCAGTACCAGAGGCACGTACGTTGGTTAACTGTTTAGCTTTAGTTGGGTTAACAACCATGTCATCAGAACGTGAGTTAATACCTACGATCATGCCTTCATAAACTTCTAACTGTGGTTTAGCGAATAGACGACCACGGTCTTGCAGCGTAAACAATGCATAGCCCAGGCAAGTACCTTGAACCATAGAAATCAGTACACCATTTTGACGTTTCGCAACAGTACCTTGTTTCATTGGACCATAATGCGAGAAGCTAGACGTCATGATACCCGTACCAGAAGTCATGGTCAGGAATTCTGAACGGAAACCGATCAAGCCACGTGAAGGTACAGTTGCTTCAATACGGATACGGCCTTTACCGTCAACTTCCATATTGGTCATTTCGCCTTTACGGTGACCCATTTGCTCCATTACAGCGCCTTGGTGCTGTTCTTCAACGTCAAACGTTACGTTTTCATATGGCTCTTGTTTTTCACCATCAATTTCTTTGATGATGACTTGTGGACGAGACACGCCCATTTCAAAGCCTTCACGACGCATGTTTTCAATTAAAACTGAAAGGTGAAGCTCACCACGACCAGATACTTTGAAACGGTCTGGACTGTCAGTGTCTTCAACACGAAGTGCTACGTTGTGGATCAATTCGCGGTCAAGACGTTCACGGATATTACGTGAAGTTACAAATTTACCTTCTTTACCAGCAAACGGTGAGTTGTTTACCTGGAATGTCATCGATACTGTAGGTTCATCTACAGACAATGGTGGAAGCGCTTCAACTGCTTTCGGATCACAGATTGTGTCAGAAATGTTTAGTGCATCAATACCAGTGATACAAACGATGTCGCCTGCTTGAGCAGATTCAACATCAACACGCTCTAAACCATGGTAACCCATGATTTTCAAGATACGGCCGTTACGAGTGTTACCTTCTTTGTCGATCACAGTCACAGGCGTGTTTAATTTCACTGAACCGCGTTGGATACGACCAACACCGATTACACCTACGAAGCTGTTATAGTCAAGTGAAGACACTTGCATTTGGAATGGACCATCAACGTCAACTGCTGGTGGTTCAACAATGTCTACGATTGTTTGGAACAACGGCGTCATGTCGTCAGCAAGTTCTTCAGGAGAAGGACCCGCTACACCACGAAGACCAGATGCATATACAACCGGGAAGTCTAACTGTTCGTCAGTACCGCCTAAGTTATCGAATAAATCGAATACTTGGTCAATTACCCAGTCAGGACGTGCGCTTGGCTTGTCGACTTTGTTGATAATGACAATTGGTTTTAAACCACGTGCGAACGCTTTTTGCGTTACGAAACGAGTTTGTGGCATTGGACCTTCTTGTGAGTCTACAAGAAGCAATACGCAGTCCACCATCGAAAGAACACGTTCAACTTCACCACCGAAGTCGGCGTGTCCCGGGGTGTCCACGATGTTAATGCGATATTCTGTGTTAGTACGTGCATCAGTCCATTTGATTGCAGTGTTTTTTGCAAGAATGGTAATACCACGTTCACTTTCAATAGCGCCAGAATCCATGACACGCTCGATCTCACCCGCGCGATCACCGAGAGCACCTGATTGTTGCAAAAGTTTGTCTACAAGAGTGGTTTTACCATGATCGACGTGCGCAATAATGGCGATGTTACGGAGAGTTTTAATATCTGACATGTAAATTCGATACGTATTAAATTTGAGGGCAAATTATACAGAAAAATACAAACTTTTGACAGTGACAGTTTGTTGACTTCGTCAATTTTTTTTCCAATGCCTTTTGTAATGACGTGTAACTCGATTAGAATAGCGCCACCCAGCCTTAATTTGCATTGACACATGTCTGATTTTAATCAATCTCCTTCTTCCAAAGATCAACTTGACCTCGTGTACGGCCTTGAAGATCGCCCTAAACCATTTATCGCATTTCTAGCAGCGTTCCAGCATTTACTGGCCATTATTGTCCCAATTGTGACTCCTGGCCTGCTGATCTGTCTGGCACTTGGTGTCTCTAAAGAAGATACCAACATGATTTTATCCATGTCATTGGTAATTTCAGGGATCGCGACTTTTTTACAATCCAAAAAAGTTGGCCCATTTGGTGCAGGTTTGCTGATTGTTCAAGGCACCAGTTTTAACTTTATTGGTCCAATTATTGGTATTGGTTCGGCGATGGTTGCTGCCGGTACACCCGTAGAAGCTGTCATGGCTTCGATCTTTGGCGTGGTGATTGCAGGTTCATTTATTGAAATGGGCGTATCGCAAATCCTGCCATGGATTAAAAAGCTGATCACACCTTTAGTAACAGGGATTGTAGTTTTACTGATTGGTCTGACTTTAATTAAAGAAGGCCTAATCAGCATGGGTGGTGGTTATCAGGCCATGAATGATAAAACCTTTGCTAATGCTGATAACCTGATCATGTCATGTACAGTTCTGGCACTGATTATTTTACTGAATCGTGTGCGCATTACCTGGGTAAAAAGTTCGGCAATTCTGATCGCACTGGTTGTAGGTTATATTCTTGCTGGCTTTATGGGTCACCTGAACTTTGAAGGCTTAAAAGATGCTCCACTGGTTCAGATCCCGACACCAATGCATTTTGGATTAAGTTTCTCTTGGAGTTTATTCATTCCAATGGCGTTTATTTATTTGGTGACTTCGCTAGAAGCGATTGGTGACATTACTGCAACATCTAAACTCTCTAACCAGCCAGTCGATGGCCCGACCTGGATGAAGCGTATTAAAGGTGGCGTGCTCGTAAATGGTGCAAACTCTTTACTTGCGGGTTTATTCAATACATTCCCAAGTTCTGTATTTGCACAAAATAACGGTGTGATTCAGCTAACTGGTGTAGCGAGCCGTTATGTCGGCATCTGGATTGCAGCACTTTTAGTCATTCTGGGTTTACTTCCAGCAGTGGCTGGCGTGATTCAGGCCGTTCCTCAAGCTGTTCTTGGTGGCGCAGTGATGGTAATGTTTGGTGCAGTCGCTGCCTCTGGTATTAACATTCTGTCTGGTATTCACCTGGACCGTCGTGCCTTGCTGATCATTGCAATTTCTCTTGCATTAGGCTTGGGTGTGGCACAGGTTCCACAGATTCTGGAACATCTTCCTGAATTATTCCGTAATATCTTTAGTTCTGGTGTTGCGACCGGCGGTATTGCGGCCTTGATTCTAAATATTGTACTTCCTGAAACAAAGAAGTAAGTTAATGTCCAGAAAACACTGTCTGAGTTGAACTTGGACAGTGTTTTTCTATTGGAGAGATTCCTATGGATGCTAAAAGCGAAGTCTTATTAAGACAATATGATTATTTGTCGGGTCGTGTACTGCTGATTAATCCTCCAACGGATCATCTGCTGGCTGAATTTGATCAATCCATTCAGGCTGCAGTGTGGACATGGAATTATAATGACTACCTGTATTTTCAGGCCCAGCAAGCCAATGTACATTTTGGTGTAGAATTTCCTGAAGGTGAATTTGATCAGGCTGTAATCTTTGTTCCAAAATCCAGAGAATTACTTAATTACCTGATTCACAATGTAGCGGTTTACCTACAACAAGGCAACCAGGTGTTTTTGGTGGGTGAGAAAAAAGGTGGCGTGGAGCGCGCGGCAAAACAGCTGCAACCCTATGGTAAAAGCCTCAAACTCGATAGCGCACGACATTGCCAATTATGGCAATTGACACTAGACTGCAGCGTCGAGAAAAGAGCATTAGCTGACTGGGCACAAACCTATAGCGTCTCTACTCCCAAAGGCGATTTACAGATTTGTGCACTCCCTGGTGTATTTAGCCAGAATCATCTGGATGTCGGTACAGCAGTTTTCCTGCCCTACCTGTCTGAAGTGACTTCAGGTAAAATTGCCGACTTTGGCTGTGGTGCCGGCGTCATTAGTGCCTATCTTGCCAAGCTCAATCCGAACAATCGTATCTTTGCCTTAGATGTAGATGCTTTTGCATTAGCCTCTACTAAAATGACTTTTGAGAAAAATCAGCTTGAGCCTGAGCAACTTGAAATTAAGGCAGTGAGCGGGATTAAAGATGCACCATTATTTTTACACGCCATCGTCAGTAATCCACCCTTCCATCAGGGCATTCAGACCAACTATGATGCCAGTGAAAATCTGTGCAAGACTTCACGTCGTCATCTCAAATCTGGTGGTGAATTATGGATTGTGGCGAACCGCTTCTTAAATTACCCGATTTTAATTGAGCAAAGTTTTGGCCAATGCACAGTCAAAACTGATCAACAAGGCTTCAAGGTGCTTTTCGCCAGCACTCAAAAAAATGTTAAGGAATCATGATGAGCGAAACTCAAAACAGCACACAGCTGCAGCGTAAGCTAAGTGCTCGTCATCTAAATATGATCGCCATCGGTGGATCAATTGGTACAGGTTTGTTCCTGGCTTCAGGGGCGACCATTGCCAATGCCGGACCAGGTGGTGCATTACTTGCGTATGCGCTTATTGGTGTCATGATTTACTTCTTGATGACCAGCTTGGGAGAGCTTGCAACCCATAATCCGACTTCAGGTGCTTTCTTTACCTACGGTACGAAATATGTCGAAGGCGGTTTTGGTTTCGCTTTAGGCTGGAACTACTGGTACAACTGGGCAATCACCGTAGCCTTTGAGCTGGTCGCAGTCCAGTTCATCATGAAATTCTGGTTTCCGGATATTCCTGGTTTTTACTGGAGCGCCCTGTTCCTGGCGGTGGTCTTCGGGATTAATGCACTGACGGTAAAAGGCTTTGGTGAATCTGAGTTTTTCTTCTCCTTAATCAAAGTGCTGGCGATTATTGCGTTTATCATCATTGGTATCTTCATGATTGTAAAAATCATGTTAACTCCTGAGGTTGCTACATTTGCCAACTGGACCAAAGGTGAAGCACCATTTGTGGGTGGCTTATCTGCCCTGATCGGTGTGGCGATGATTGCCGGATTCTCCTTCCAAGGGACTGAAATGGTCGGTGTTGCTGCAGGTGAATCTAAAGATCCGCAGAAAACCATTCCAGTAGCAATCAAGCAAATTTTCTGGCGTATCCTGTTATTCTATATTGTGTGTATCTTCATTATCGGCACCCTGATTGCCTATGATGACCCACGTCTTTTACAGGCAGCGTCTAGTGAAGATATTGCGCTTTCGCCTTTCACTTTGCTATATGAGCAAGCCGGTTTCGCTTTTGCTGCCAGTGTAATGAATGCGGTGATTTTGACTGCAATTCTGTCTGCGGGTAACTCGGGCATGTACTCCTCTACCCGTATGCTGTTTGATATGGCACGTAAAGGCAGTGCACCAAAATTGTTTGGTCGTCTGGATGCGCGCGGTGTGCCAATGAATGCACTATATGCCACCACTGCAATCGCAGCCTTATGTTTTCTGACAACATTTATTGGTGAACAGGAAGTATTTAACTGGCTACTCAATATGTCTGGTATGTGTGGATTTATTGTATGGCTGGGTATTGCAATATCTCATTACCGCTTCCGTAAAGGGTATCTGGCTCAAGGTTATAAACTTGAGGATCTGGCGTATCGTGCCAAGTTCTTCCCGTTTGCACCATGGTTTGCTTTTGTGCTGTGTGCGATTGTGGTCCTGGGGCAAAACTATCAGGCAGTACTAAATGGTGAATGGCTTGCAGTACTTTCTACTTACATTGGTATTTTCTTATTCTTAGCGATCTGGTTAGGTTATAAGTGGAAACACAATACCAAACTCATTTCTTATAAAGAGATGGATGTTCAGCCGATGAAAATAGATCATGAATAATTTTTGATCTGAAAAAGCAGCCATTCAGGCTGCTTTTTTATTGTATTAACTGTGGCGCATAACAAAATTTCGATCATCAATGATAATAGTTTGCTGACAAATCCCCTCTACCCGACGCTGCTGTTCAAACACCTCTTTCGGCATGGATTCAAAACTGTCAAAGAAGCTGATTTCACTTTTATTGATTTCGTACACCAAAGAATGATTCCCTACTCCCTCCAGGGTGTCATAGAACACAATCACGAAACGTCCAGCTTCTACATTTTCCTGAATGTCTGCATAAGACAAGGGCTGTTCTATAACCGGGATTTGTAAACGAGATGCTTGTTGATAGAACTCAATTTCAATTGGCTGTTTATCTGGGTCATGTTCAGTATAAAAATGAACATCCAAACCCAGTGTTTTTAAAGCAACTGCAAGCGCAATACTGGAGGTTCCCATTTCAGGATCATGGCGTGTGAGCTGTACCAGATCCGGAATATGCAGATCTATACCATAGTGATGAAAAATCATCCAGATCGCATAGAGGCCACTATTGGCCTCCAGATTTTGTAAATCTTCAGGAAGTTCCACACTCATGCTCAGACTCAAAAACAGGTTTAGGGCTATGCAGTGTAGTCAAATCAGGGCAATAAAAAAAGCGACTCATAAGAGAGTCGCTTTTTTTAATCAGTGTTCAATAATGAATTATTGAGCAGCTGGTTATTCAGCTAGTACAGTACGGCTACCAGAAATAGTCGCGAATACACGACGGTTCATAGCACGACCTTCTTTAGTGTTGTTGTCAGCAATCGGTTGATCCCAAGCGAAACCTTGAGTAGACAAACGCGAAGCATCAACGTTGTATTCGTTAACTAGTGAAGATTTCACAGAGTTAGCACGAGCAAGAGATAAACGTTCGTTCAGTGCACGTGGACCAGTGTTGTCAGTGTGACCTTCGATACGAGCAGTTGCGTTTGGATATTCAACCAATTTTTCAGCAACTTTCGCGATTTCTGGTTTGTACTGATCTTTGATGTTAGATTTGTTTGTATCAAAGAATACACGAAGTTCCATGTTCAGGTCTTCAGTCAACTCTTGTGGAGCTGGAGCAACTGGAGCAACTGGTTCAACTGGAGCAACTTCTACGACTGGCGCAGCAGGTTTCAAGTGGCCACCAAGAACGACGTTCAGACCAGCAAGCGCTGTGTAGTTCCAGAAATCTTCGTCGATGTTATAAGTTGCACGAGCTTCTGTACGTAGAGACAGAGCATCGTTTAAACGCCAGAAAGCACCTAGACCAGCATTACCTAAAGTACCTTCGTCATCTTTAAGACGCGCATCACCATCTAAATCATATTCATACTTGTAGTGACCAGCACCTAAAAGTACGTATGGTTTGATTTTGCTGTCATAGTTTTTAGTGATCAGATCAGAAGTAACGTAGAAGTTACCATTGATTTGAGTTTGCTTATACTCACCGTAAGAAGCTTCGCTGTCTTCGATATCACCTTTCACTTGGTTATATTCAGCTTCAAAGCCTAACCATGGAGTCAGTTCAACACCAAGCGCAGCACCTACGAATAGGTCGTCTTGAAGCTCAGGAGTTTCACCATATAGATGATCTTCATAGCTGTTGTTGTGTTTAGTATCTTGCCAAGTGTAACCAACCAGTAGTGGAGTAATAGTTACGCCTGCGTTTGCAGCAGCTAAAGGAGCAGCTACAAGCATTGCTAAAGCAATACGACTCATTTTCATGGATTTATCCTCCAGAGATAACAAATTGTTGTTCAAGCTCAAGCCTAAATTGGCTTTCCTGAGATAGGCTTCTTTTACCCCAGTTTTATTTTTAAGCTATTCACAGGGAATCATACAAACACTGAATAAATTTTCCAAGTGCTTGATTAATCTAATCAAGTAAATTATTGACAAAATTACTTACAATTTCCGTTGTAATTCGGTAAATTTTTACTCAATTTTTTATTGTGAATACCTTATTGTCTCTTACCTAATTTTAACAGCTTTCTCCTATTTCAAGTACAAAAATACTAGGTAAATAAAAAAAAGCATTAAAAAACGCCTAATTAATAGCATGTTTCAAATAAAAATAATATATAAATAGGTTAAATCATGTATATAAAAAGAAATAATGCGTTCACAATTGTGGAGCTTATTGTTGTTATTTCCATTCTTGCAATACTTACAACCCTAGCAGTTCCTTTGTTTCAAGAATATCAGTCAAAACAAGAAGCTAACAGTATTTATCAGAAGATTAAAGCAGTGAATCGCTATGCACGTAGTCAATCGGCAGTATTACGGCAGAATATTGTGATTTGTCCCACATTAAATCTATCGACCTGTCAAACAAATCAGTGGAGCAATGCCTGGCTGGTATTTGTCGATCAAAATAAAAATAGACAGGTTGATGCCGGCGAAACCGTACTGCATGTTGATCATCTAAGACTTAAATATGGACAGCTGGATTGGAGAGGTGCTTTAAGTATCCCAAGTATCAACTATCAGGCTCAAACCAATTTACCTATTGGCTCCAATGGCAGCTTTTACTACTGTTCTTTTCAGCATTCCTATTATTACAAAATTGTACTTAGCAAAATGGGGCATCTGCGTAAAGAGAATCTAAATACATGCTGAGAAAACTGTCCGGTTTATGATTCAATTTTTTTGAGGCTTTAATCTTGCAGTTTTTTCAATATACTGCTTAGGTCGAGAATAAAAGACTAAAACTCATATGGAGATACAACAATGACTGACATCGTAATTGTCAATGGTGCACGTACAGCCATGGGTGGCTTCCAAGGCAGCTTATCAGGTGTGACTGCGCCTGAACTAGGTGCTGTCACGATCAAAGAAGCCATTGCACGTGCAGGTTTACAACCAACAGACATCGAAGAAGTCATTATGGGTTGTGTTCTTCCTGCCGGTTTAAAACAGGGTCCTGCCCGTCAGGCAATGCGTAAGGCTGGTCTTCCAGACAGCACAGGTGCTGTAACTATTAATAAGCTTTGTGGTTCAGGCATGAAAGCAGTGATGCAAGCTGCTGACATGATCAAGGCCGGTTCTGCAACTTATGTAGTTGCTGGTGGCATGGAATCGATGACCAATGCGCCCTATGTATTACCTAAAGCACGTGGCGGCTTCCGTATGGGCCATGGTGAAATTAAAGACCATATGTTCCTGGATGGTTTAGAAGATGCAGAAACTGGTCGCCTAATGGGTTCTTTTGCCCAAGATATGGCAAATACCAAAGGTTATACGCGTGAACAGATGGATGATTTCGCTATCCGTTCATTAAAACGTGCACAAACTGCGGTCAATGAAGGCTACTTTGCAGATGAAATTGTGCCAGTCCCTGTTTCCACCCGTAAAGGTGATGTAGTAGTTGATAAAGACGAACAGCCATTCAATGCCAATATTGATAAAATTCCAACATTACGCCCTGCTTTTGCCAAAGATGGTACCATTACTGCAGCAAATGCCAGCTCTATTTCTGATGGTGCCTCTGCATTGGTTTTAACTTCTGCTGACAATGCAGCAGCTCAAGATTTAAACCCATTAGCAAAAATTGTTGCCTATGCGTCAAACTCTCAGCATCCATCCGAGTTTACAATTGCTCCAGTTGGTGCTATTCAGAAAGTACTGGATAAAGCAGGCTGGACAGCAGAAGAAGTAGATCTTTGGGAGATCAATGAAGCTTTTGCCATGGTCACCATGTGTCCAATGGATGAGTTCAAGCTTGATCCTGAAAAAGTCAATATTAATGGTGGTGCTTGTGCACTAGGTCACCCAGTGGGTTCTACAGGTTCTCGTATTATCCTGACTTTGATCCATGCTTTAAAGCGCACTGGTGGCAAGAAAGGTGTTGCAGCTCTATGTATCGGTGGTGGTGAAGCAACTGCAGTCGCAATTGAGCTAATCTAATTTTCGAAAAATCAAATGACTGAAGAGGGCTTTTAGAGCCCTCTTTTTTTATTAATCCAGAATCTGGCCTTAATGATGACTGCTAAAGCATTACTCGAACAATCATTTAAAACCGGGCCTTAAACTAAAAATTATTTTTGTCTTGATTACCCTATCAATAGACGAATTCCCGTACTTACATTTTCATAAAGCTTCTTTATCAATCAGACACGTTGCAAGGAGTAGATTAGAGAGAATCAAAACAAGAAAAAGGAAACCTCCATGCGATTTAATCACTATCTCAACTTCCAGGGTGAAACTGAAGCCGCTTTTACTTTTTATCGTTCAGTGTTTGGTGGTGAATTTTCTAATTTGAGCCGTTATGGTGATATACCCGGACAGGAAGGCATTGACCTCTCCGATACGGATAGAAGCCAGATTTTGCATATTTCACTTCCTATCAATGAATATACTGAATTAATGGGATCAGATATTAATGAAAAGCTAGACAGCCCTAGCTCCCCTACTTTTACCAAAGGGACCAATCACTATATTGCAATTATTTTAAGTGCTAGTGAACAAGCCGAAGCTCAACGACTGTTTGAGGCTTTATCTGCCAAGGGTCAAATTGAAATGCCTTTGGAAAAAACTTTTTGGGGCGCACTTTACGGTGCCTGTACCGATCAGTTTGGTGTGCAGTGGATGATTAACTGTCTATTAGAAGAACGTAGTCCAAATTTCTAGAAATAAAAAAGCCTCCATTTGGAGGCTTTTAACTGAAGACGGATTAAGCTCCAGTCTGATAGTTCGGTTTTGCCACAGCTGTGGATGCTTGGTACGGATTGCTAAAGTCATTTAAACCTGCTGCCGCTTCCTGAATATCTTTACCTTCTTTAATCACGAAAGTATCGAAACCCGAACGCTTCATGTAGTTCAACACATCTTTAAATACATCACCTGTTGCACGCAGCTCGCCCTGAAAACCCTGGCGACGAAGAAGTGCTGCAAATGAATAACCACGGCCATCATTAAAACCGGCAAACTCGATAAAGATTGCATCCAACTGATCAAGTGGAAATTCATTGGTTTCAGGAGAAGCATCTACTGTCAGGTAAAGTGCTTTTTTGCCCGAAACATTGGCGATTTGATCTAACTGTTCAACAGTCAGAACCACATCACCTTGTGGCAATACGCCATCTTCACCTATCAACTGGTAAGTATTGTCTGCAATCGTGCCATCTTTAGAGAGCACTTGTAGTGCGGTATTAAGCATATGCACGCTCCTTGAATGGTTGGATGCCAACACGACGATAGGTATCGATAAATTCTTCACCTTCCTGACGCAGGTCAAGATAAGTATTCAGGATTTCTTCGATGATATCCGGCACTACTTCAGCAGCAAATGATGGACCAAGAATGTCACCAAGCGATGCATCATGGTCTGCATTACCACCTAAAGTAATTTGGTAGAATTCAGCACCTTTTTTATCTACACCCAAAATACCGATATTACCGACGTGGTGATGACCACAGGCATTCATACAACCTGAAATATTCAGGTCGATTTTGCCAAGGTTATAAATCGTATCCAGATCATCAAAACGACGTGAAATTGCTTCAGAAATCGGAATTGATTTCGCATTCGCCAATGAACAGAAGTCACCGCCCGGGCAGCAAATGATGTCCGTCAAGAAGCCGATGTGAGCGCGTGCCAGATTGTTTTGTTCCAGGATCGTCCACAATTCGAACAGGTCTTTTTGTGGGACATCAACAAGGGCAATATTTTGCTCATGAGTCGTGCGTAATTCACCGAAAGTGTACTTGTCTGCAAGATCTGCAATCAGGTTCATCTCTTCAGTGGTTACATCACCAGGAGCCACACCTGCACGTTTCAGTGAAATCGTAACGATACGATAGCCTTTCACTTTGTGCGCATTGGTATTGATATTGAACCATTGCTTGAATTTCGGATGCGCCGCGAACTGTTCAGAAAAATCTTCATCTGCATAATCTTGATAAGCAAATGGCGTGAAGTTCTCATCCATTTTTGCCAAGGTTTCAGCATCGATTTTCAATGTTTTAATGGTATGTGCAAATTCAGCTTCTACTTTCTCAGCAAATACTTCAGGTGTCAGTGCTTTTACCAAGATTTTGATACGCGCTTTATATTTGTTGTCACGACGACCATGCAAGTTGTATACACGAAGTACTGCTTCTAGATAAGCAATCAGGTCTTCACGTGGCAGGAAGTCACGGATAAAGCTACCAATAATTGGTGTACGACCTAAGCCACCACCGACTTTGATTTTATAGCCCATCTCACCCGCTTCATTTTTTACGATATATACACCGATATCGTGGAATGAAGTTGCTGCACGGTCGATCTCTTCCAGTGCTGAAACAGCGATCTTGAACTTACGTGGCAAGAAAGCAAATTCCGGGTGGAAAGTAGACCATTGACGGATCAATTCACATGTTGGACGCGGATCCGCAATCTCGCCTGCAACGACACCAGCATATTGGTCAGTCGTCGTATTACGGATACAGTTACCTGATGTCTGAATCGCATGCATTTGTACTGATGCCAATTCTTGCAGCATATCTGGCACATTTTCCAGTGCAGGCCAGTTGAACTGGAAGTTTTGACGTGTTGATACGTGTGCATAACCACGGTCATATTCTTTTGCCAGTTCCGCAATTTTACGTAACTGTTTAGAGTTCATCAGACCATACGGTACTGCTACACGTAGCATTGGCGCATAACGTTGTACATATAGGCCATTTTGAAGGCGGAGCGGACGGTATTCATCTTCCGTCAATTTGCCCGCTAAATAACGTTCCGTCTGGTCACGGAACTGTGCAACACGTTCATTAATCAGTTGCTGATCGAAATCAGTATATAAATACATGGCGTACAGCTAGTAGTTTCTATTATATCGTCGGCAAGGATAACGAGATTGAATCTATCAATAAAATGCTTTTTATACATATTTCATAGCGATTTTATTGATAAGCCTACCAGAAATTCAGTGATTTAAAGGATTTGTCGAGCAAAACTCCTTTTTAACGAATAATGATTTATTTTTTAAATCTTTAGCATTTATTTTCATATAAAAGCAGCTCACCTCTGCTGATTAATAAATAATCATTAAAAGATCTAAAAACTTACCACTGTTCAGATTCACCTAGTGCCTGTCCCATAAAATCATAGCGTGAGCTAGAACGGGAAAATTTGATTGGACAGGCCAGCTGTGGCTCAGTCTCCTGTTCCCCTGCTTTGACTGGAACATGCACCACCCAGCCCCGCTCTTGTGCCAGTTGTGAAGTTAAGGCTTCATCCAGGTGTAATACCGGCTCCACACACACATCTAAAGCATCAAATATAGTCTGCCACTCATTCAGAGTTTTACTGCGAATTTTCTCTTGAATTGCTGCTTTCACTTCTTTCTGGTCTTGAGCATCTAAGGATGAACCTTTTTCTAACAGAACTGGTAACTGCAATGCCTGTGCCAAACCCTGCATAAATTGTGGCTCTAAACTGCCAATAGAAAGATAACGTCCATCTTGAGTTTGGTGATAATCATAAAAAGTGCCGCCATTGAGATGCCCCGATTCCGGTTGGGCATGCACACCTGCTGCCAGACTGGCGGCGGCTGCCATATTATTTAAGGTCACCGAACAATCGGTCATGGAAATATCAATATACTGTCCCATTCCGCTACGCTGGCGCTCAATCACCGCTGCCAGGACAGCGATAATCGCATGCATGGAACCGCCAGCAACATCAGCGACCTGAATACCTAAAGCCGGTGGACCACCCTGAACCCGACCGCTATGGCCGGCAATTCCGGATAAGGCCAGATAATTAATGTCATGCCCGGCCTTATCTTTATAAGAACCAGTTTGCCCATAGCCAGTAATGGAACAATAAATAAGTCGCGGATTGATTTCAGCCAAGGTGGCGTAATCCAGTCCCAAACGTTGCATTACGCCGGGACGGAACTGTTCAACCACGATGTCATAGTCCGAAATCCTAGTTTTGATCTGTTCGATACAGTCACGATTTTTAAGATCCAGCGTGATAGAGTGTTTGTTACGATTCAAATAATTGTGTGCAGTTGCCTGTCCATGTGCGTATGGTGGCACTAATCGCAACAGGTCAGGACGTGTTGGTGATTCAATATGCACAACCTCGGCACCGAGGTCTGCCAAGTACATGGTGGCAAAAGGACCAGGTAAAAGTGTAGAAAAATCGAGGACTTTCAATCCTTTTAACGCATAGGACATTAGAATAATTACTCTATTTATGATGGTTTTTTATGCATATTAGAAACATAAACACACAAAAACAATGTCATGTTCAGCCATTTACCTTGATCATTTCGGCAATTTAATATGTAACAAATGGCAAATCCGATTTTGTAAATTGCCATTGATTTATTATTTGTTGTCAATTAGGTCAAGCATTAGTGAACATCAAAGAGACTGAAGGATTAAACATGAGTCGCGATACGATCAGTATCCATTTCGTTAACGCTGCACTCTACGGCGTGAAGCGTCTCGGCATGGACGTCGATACGTTATTGTCTCATGTTGGTATTGAAGCTGAACTTCTGCATCAGCCTAAGGCCCGTATCTCGCCAGAACAATATACCCGTTTTATTAAAATGCTGTGGATGGTGACACAGGACGAGCATGTCGGCTTTGACAAACAGCCTCGTCGTCTGGGCACATTCGCAATCATGTGTCAGCTGATCATCCACGCTAAAACTTTAGGTGATGCGCTGGAACTTTCTTCCCAGTTCTACAAGCTGTTTGGCGATGACTGGGCGGTGACACTGGAACGTGACAAGCATGAAGCACGTTTAGTCCCTCAAATTCCGAAAGAGATGGACCCGGATCATTTCATCACTGAAAGCATGCTAATGATCTGGCATGGTCTGGCTTCGTGGTTGATTGAACGCCGCCTCCCATTAGAACGTGTACATTTCAGCTATCCACGTCCAAATCATGCGGATGAGTATGACGCATTATTTTTTGCACCCGTGATGCAGTTTGACGCGCCACGTACTGAAATTACTTTTGCAGCGGATTATCTCGATTTACCCATCCGTCAGAATGAAGAAACCTTGGAAGAGTTCCTGAAAGCTGCACCTGCTCAACTGTTGGTAAAATTCAAAAATACCAACTCTCTAACCTCCCGTATTCGTGATGTACTGAAGAGCCAGATAGGCGAAGAAATGCCGACGCTGAATGATGTCGCTTCCATGCTATATCTATCTCCACAAACTTTACGTCGTCGTCTGGCTGCGGAAGGCAAGAGTTATCAAGGCGTTAAAGATGCACTGCGTCGAGATGCTGCGATTCACCTCTTGTTAAATCCAGATTTAACCCTAGAAGATGTCGCGCAACAGGTCGGTTTTAGTGAAACCAGCACCTTCCATCGTGCTTTCAAAAAATGGACCGGTGTAACACCAGGTTTATATCGCCAGTTACATGGTTACCATTAAGCCACATCCTCTTCATATTCAATATTAGCTCTTTTGCTAATCTCAGTTCATGCCCAAGCTCCAGACTTGGGCATTTTTTTGTCTGATCTTTTTTTGAATCATCGCCATTGACCAGATTGCTCAAATGACCTGGTTCGTTCTCGTCATTGCGCTTAGCTAAAGAATCATTACACTCAAAATCATTAGAACAAATCTTATTCATTCAAAAAAGGGAAATTGTATGAGCGAGGCCTATATCATCGATGCCATTCGCACACCACGTGGCAAGGGAAAAAAGGACGGATCCTTATATGAAGTCAAACCGATCAGTTTACTCACTACCCTGCTCAATGAACTGAAAGAGCGTCACTCCTTAGATACCGCCAAGGTTGATGACATTGTCTTGGGCTGTGTCACCCCGATTGGTGACCAAGGTGCTGATATTGCCAAAACTGCAGCAATTGCAGCGGGTTGGGATAACGATGTGGCTGGTGTACAGATTAACCGTTTCTGCGCTTCTGGTCTGGAAGCAGTCAATCTGGCCGCACAAAAAGTTCGTTCAGGTTGGGAGGATTTAGTGGTTGCGGGTGGAGTCGAATCCATGTCCCGCGTACCGATGGGTTCGGATGGCGGCCCTTGGGCACTCGATCCTGAAACCAATATGGCTTGTGACTTTATTCCACAAGGCATTGGGGCCGACCTGATCGCGACCATTGATGGTTATAGCCGTGATGATGTAGATAGCTTTGCAGAACAGTCCCAGAAAAAAGCGGCAACAGCTCAGGCCAGTGGTCATTTTGATAAATCAGTTGTGCCAGTTAAAGATAAAGCTGGTGTGGTGATTCTGGATAGAGATGAGTTCATTAAACCGAATACGACTATTGAAACACTCAGTAAACTCAACCCAAGCTTTGCCACCATGGGACAGATGGGCTTTGATGCAATTGCCCTGCAAAAATATCCAGAAGTCGGTACAGTCAATCATGTGCACCATGCGGGAAATTCTTCTGGCATCGTGGATGGTGCTGCATTGGTCCTGCTTGCCTCAGAACAAGCTGTTAGAGAGCAGAATCTAAAACCGCGTGCCAAAGTCTTGTCAACGGCTCTGGTGGGCGCTGATCCCACCATTATGCTCACCGGTCCTGCTCCGGCTGCACGTAAAGCCTTGGCTAAAGCTGGCCTCAGCATTGATGATATTGACCTGTTTGAAGTCAATGAAGCCTTTGCCTCAGTCGTTATGCGCTTTATTAAAGAGCTCAACGTTGATCCAGCCAAAGTCAATGTTAACGGTGGTGCCATTGCCATGGGACATCCACTCGGCGCAACCGGTGCCATGATTCTCGGTACTTTGTTAGATGAGCTGGAACGCCAGGGTAAAAAACGTGGATTAGCAACTTTATGCGTCGGTGGCGGCATGGGTATTGCCACCATTATTGAACTGGTTTAAGGAGAGAACCATGAGCGCCATTCAATTTGAAAAAACAGCGGACAATATTATTGTTCTGACTTTTGACTCTCCAAACCAGTCTGCTAACACCATGAATGCCGACTTTCGCACTGCACTTAGCGAAGTTGTCGATAGGCTTAAAGTAGATGATGAAATTTCCGGAATTATTTTCCGTTCAGCCAAAAAGACCTTTTTCGCTGGTGGTGATCTGGATGAACTGATTCAAGCTACACCAGAACATGCCACTGAATTTTTCAACATGATTGAAGAGATGAAAGCACAGCTGCGCTATATCGAAACCCGTGGTATTCCGGTGGTTGCAGCCTTGAACGGTACCGCACTTGGCGGTGGCTGGGAAATCGCCCTGTGTGCCCATCACCGGATTGCCTTGAATGATCCGAAAAGCAAATTTGGTTTACCTGAAGTGACTTTAGGTCTGCTACCCGGGGGTGGCGGCATAGTCCGTACTGTTCGTTTACTGGGTTTACAAACTGCCCTTCCTTTATTGATGGAAGGTAAGCAGCTCAGTGTAGAAAAAGCTAAAGCATTGGGCTTGATTCATGACACGGCTGATAGCCTGGATGAGCTGCTGGAAAAAGCAGTTGTATGGATTAAAGCCCATCCCAAATCCGTACAACCTTTTGATGAAAAAGGCCACAAGATTCCAGGCGGCTCACCATCCACTCCAGCAGTGGCACAAATGCTGGCAATTGCTCCTGCGATGCTACGTGATAAAACCAAAGCTTGTTATCCAGCACCTGAAGCGATTATGTCTGCAGCAGTTGAAGGTGCACAGGTCAATGTCGATACAGCCCTCCGTATTGAATCCCGTTATTTCACCTATCTGGCGACCGGTCAGATATCGAAAAACATGATCGGCACTTTCTGGCATGGCATGAACAGTATTAAATCCGGGGTTCATCGCCCAAAAGATTTTGCCAACTGGCAAGCCAAGAAAGTTGGGATTTTGGGTGCAGGGATGATGGGCGCTGGAATTGCTTATGTCACCGCCAGCAGAGGTATTCAGGTCGTTCTAAAAGATATCTCGATCGAAGCTGCTGAAAAAGGCAAAGCCTATAGCCAGAAACTGCTGGACAAGAAAGTCAGTCAAGGTCGACTTACAGCTGAGCAGCGCAATCAGATTCTAAGCCTAATTCGGACCACTGCCGAGGCTAATGAACTGCAAGGCTGTGACCTGATCATCGAAGCGGTCTTTGAAAATCAGGAACTGAAAGCTCAGGTGACTCAGGAAGCAGAACAGTATCTGGTTGAAGACGGCGTAATGGCATCAAATACTTCGACCTTACCAATTAGCAATCTGGCACAGGCAAGCAAGGATCAAGATAAATTTATCGGTCTGCATTTCTTTAGTCCGGTGGATAAAATGCAGCTGGTAGAAATCATCAGGGGGCAAAATACCTCAGACGAAACCCTCGCCAAAGCTTTTGATTTCGTGCAGCAGATCGGCAAGTTGCCAATCGTCGTGAATGACAGTCGTGGTTTCTTTACTAGCCGTGTCTTTGGTACTTTTGTACAAGAAGGTTTGCGTCTGCTGTCAGAAGGTGTGCATCCAGCACGTATTGAAATGGCTGCTTTAAAAGCTGGTATGCCCGTTGGTCCATTGGCAGTTCAGGATGAAGTGTCCTTAACCCTGACCGAGCATGTTAGCAATGAAACGCGCAAGGCACTTCAGGCAGAAGGTAAAGAACGTCAGGCCTCACCTGCCGATGCAGTCATTCAAACCATGATTCACCAGTTTAATCGCAAAGGAAAGGCAGCTGGCGCGGGCTTTTATGACTATCCTGAAGGTGGGAAAAAACAACTCTGGTCAGGCCTCAGTCACTGGAATAAAAATACCGAGATTTCTGAGCAGGAGATGATTGAACGCTTCCTGTTTGTGCAAGCGCTGGATACCGTACGTTGTCTGGAGGAAGGTGTGTTGCAGTCAACCGTAGAAGCTAATATTGGCTCGATCTTTGGCATTGGCTTCCCTGCCTGGACCGGTGGTGCAGTGCAATATTTAAATCAGTATGGACTGGCGAAGGCCTTGGCACGTGCCAATGTACTGGAAAAGAAATATGGTGAACGCTTTAAAGCACCGGCACTGTTAAAAAATAAGGTTTCTGCTGCTGAAACTTTCTAATCTAATTCGCACAGAATAAAGAGGAGCGTTAAGCTCCTCTTTTTTTATAAGTCTACTGAAAAATGGTCATATTTTACAGTGCAAATCCAGTCTGCTTTTCAGCCAATCTATGTTATAAAGTAACATAGATTCTATATCCTCTTTGGGTTCATACCATGTCTGATCAAAATACTCCTGAAAATTCGCCTTGGGGTTGGAAAGCACTGATTATCTTCTGCATAATTGGTGGTATATTCATGTTTATCTTCTGGTTAGCTGTCAGCAATGAACCGGACTACATGCCAAGCCAGCAGAAGAAACAGGATACCCAGCAACACGCATTTAAAAATGCCCCAACCATGTCAGAAGAAGCCATTGCCAAAGCTCAGGCAGATCGTGAAGCGCGTGCAGCAGCTCAACAAGGCACTGAACCGCAATCAATAGCTGCTGAAGAACAGCATATGTCAGCAGATGAACATGCTAATATGGATACCGAACATGCTGCAAATGATGCACATGGTCATTAAGATCTTACGATAAAAAAAGCGAGGTTCATGCCTCGCTTTTTTATATCTGAAAATGAATCTTTAAAGTTGTAAATACATATCGATATGTGGAATTCCACAGTCCAGATATTCATCACCCTGTAGCTGAAAACCCAAAGCCTGATAAAAGCCGATAGCGTGGACTTGCGAGGAAAGTTTGACAAACTGCCGTCCTTCAGCGCATGCATAGTCAATCACTGCCTGCATTAACTGTTGACCGATCTTGAAACCACGCGCTGATTTCAGTACTGCAACACGACCGATACTATTACTTGTTAATAGTCGGGCTGTGGCAACCGGTTGATCATGCAGATAAGCCACAAAATGAACGCACAGCTTATCTTCTGCATCCCATTCATCTTCCGGTGCAATATGCTGTTCCTGAATAAACACAGCTTCGCGAATCAGTCTGGCTTCGGCAGCCAGCTCGGCCCAAGTGCCTGCAACAATTTTTAGCTCAGCATGATTTAGCATTTACAACCAATCCCCTGTTGATCCCATTCATCCTTGAGCAATAATTCAAGGGAGTGTTTCTGAATCCCATACATCTCTTTCAAAGCCTGAATCTGGTTCAGCACGTCCTGATCCGGTTCCTGATCGTCCTTGCGCTTCACCGCCAGAATCATTTTGTTTTTGCTGGTATGCTCAAGCGCAACAAATTCGAATACTTTAGTTTCATAACCATAGGCTTTCAGCAACAAGGCACGAATAGTATCTGTCAGCATTTCTGCCTGCTGGCCCGTATGAATCCCGAATTGCAGCATTGGACTCAAAACTTTTGGCGCCTGTAACTGTGGGCGTAGTTCCTTGTGACAACATGGGGCACACATGATGATCTGCGCATTCAGACGAATGCCGGTATGAATGGCAAAATCCGTGGCCACATCACAAGCATGTAAGGCAATCATCACATCCAGATGCTCAGGCTCATAGGTGCGCACATCACCCTGGAAGAAATCGAGCTGGTTAAACTGGGATTGTTCTGCCACCTTCTGGCAAAACTCAACCATTTTCGGATTCAGTTCTACACCCGTCACCCACGGCGTCTGTCCATGCTTTTGCATATAGTCATACAAGGCACAAGTCAGATAGCCCTTACCTGAACCAAAGTCCACCACACGCAGACCTTCCTGAGAGGCTTTAATCTGCGAAAGCGCATTCGAGAAAATTTCCACAAACTTGTTAATCTGTTTCCACTTGCGCGCCATGCTCGGAATGACCTGACCTTGCTGATCAGTAATGCTGAGATGCTGCAGAAACACACTGTCCTGATCCACATAACGCTGCTTAACCCGGTCATGGCCCTGTTCAGCAGTTTTGGATTTAACGACAGGTTGAGTTTTGCTGCGGGTCAGCATGACTTTTTTCTTGTTTTTTTTCAGCTGCAATTCTTCGGCTGTAGTGATCAGATTAGCCTGCTTGCAACAGGCCAATAATTCAGTGACCTGAGACAAAGCCTCAATTAAAGGATAATTTTTAGTGACGTCCTGGGTTTTATATCTGTACAGACAACTCAGTACTTTTTGCTCATTCAGCCAAATGACGCGTAAGGTCATTTTCTCCAGTTGTTCCAGTTCGCCCTTATACTGACTTAAAATCAGACGATCAAATTGATCTGTTTCAATAGCTTGCTGGAAAGTATCCAGAAATTGCTGTTCTTGAACCGAGAGAGAAGCCAAAATGGACATAAAAGAAACCTGAAATGAATTGCCATTAAAGTGTAAATGTTCTTACCCTAAAAGCAAAATTGAATTACTATACATTTGTATATTTAAGAAGAATGATAACTATGTCAAATGCACCACTACTCCAGGATTATGATGCTGTCGAAGAGCGCATCAACTACATCAGTCACGGTGTAGGTGCTGCCTTGTCAGTAATTGCCGGTATTTTACTGGTGATTAAAGGCTCTTATCTTAGTACGGGTCAATGGATTGGCTTATGGGTTTATGCACTGAGCATGATTGTACTTTTTTCTGCATCCATGCTGTATCACATGGCCACAACTGCAGACCGACGTTATTTCTATAAAAAAATTGACCATACTGCGATCTATTATCTGATTGCCGGTACTTATACCCCCTTTCTGGCAATTGCCATTCCAACGGCCAAAGCCCAGTATTTGTTGATTGCTTTATGGATCATTGCTGTCCTTGGAACACTATTCAAGTTCATTTTCATTCATCGTTTTCAGAAACTTTCCCTGTTTGCTTATCTGGCAATGGGCTGGCTTGCACTGTTAGTTATTGATGATATGCAGAAATATTTATCAGTACAATCTTTAACCTTTCTCATCATTGGGGGACTTGCTTATACGGTGGGTGCATTGTTTTATGCATTAAAAAGAGTAAGATATACGCACGCTATCTGGCACATTTTTGTATTGATAGGCGCAGGATCACATTTTCTGTCTATCTATCTTTACGTGATTTAATCCTCTCATTCTCCATTTCAGTGACCCTGAGCGAGTTGAATTGAGAAGATTGCAGTTGTTTTTTTAAGAAATTACGCCTTTTTTAAAAAGATTACGCTTTTAAAACTAAGTTCTTTTATTTTTAGTAAGTGTAAGGTCATTCATGGCGTCGTCAAATTCTGCTGCTCAGCCAGCACAAAACTCAAAATTCCGCGTTTTAACAGCGAGTTTAGTAGGCACTACAATCGAGTTCTTCGATTTCTATATTTATGCTACTGCCGCTGTCATTATTTTCCCTTATTTGTTCTTCCCGGCAAGTACAGACCCAATGACCGCAACGATCCAGTCACTTGCGACTTTCGCAATTGCCTTTATCGCACGTCCGATCGGTGCGGCATTGTTTGGTCACCTCGGCGACAGAATTGGTCGTAAAGCCACCCTGGTCGCTGCCTTGCTGACCATGGGACTGTCTACGGTAGCGATTGGCCTACTGCCAACTTATGGTCAAATTGGTATTGTAGCGCCTTTGCTTTTGGCATTATGCCGTTTAGGTCAGGGCCTTGGTCTGGGTGGTGAATGGTCAGGTGCGGTCTTACTTGCAACTGAAAATGCACCTGAAGGTAAACGTGCCTGGTATGGTATGTTCCCGCAATTGGGTGCACCAATTGGCTTTATTCTAGCAACTGGCTCATTCTTGACGCTCGGTGCATTGATGTCTGAAGCTGACTTCATGGCTTGGGGCTGGCGTATTCCATTCATTTCAAGTGCGCTTCTTGTTATTGTAGGTCTTTGGATTCGTTTAAAACTACATGAAACACCTGCATTCCAGAACGTTTTGGACAAGCAAAAAGAAGTAAACGTACCTTTTGTTCAAGTATTTAAAAAACATTCTAAAATGTTAGTACTGGGTACAATTGCAGCTATCTGTACCTTTGTTGTATTTTACTTAACAACTGTCTTTGCGCTGCAATGGGGTACTAAGCAGCTAGGCTATTCACGTGAAGAATTTCTTCAGTTGCAATTAGTTGCAACGCTATGCTTTGCTGCATTCATTCCATTATCTGCTGTATTCGCAGAAAAGTTCGGTCGTAAAGCGACTTCCATCGGTGTATGTATCGTTTCTGCGATCTTCGGTATCTTCTTTGCCGACATGCTTGAATCAGGCAGTACAGTTATCGTATTCCTGTTCCTGTGTATCGGACTTGCGATCATGGGCTTAACTTATGGCCCAATTGGTACCGTATTGTCTGAAATCTTCCCGACTTCAGTACGTTATACAGGTTCCGCTTTGACCTTCAACTTGGCAGGCATCTTCGGTGCATCTTTTGCGCCTTTAATCGCAACCAAGCTGGCAACACAATATGGCTTATCTGCTGTAGGTTATTACCTGACAGCGGCGTCAATCCTGTCACTGCTGGCATTCCTACTCATTCGTGAAACCAAGAATGATGATGTAAACAATCAGATCTAATTCTAGGATTACCCTCTAAAAAGCCAGTGTAAATGCACTGGCTTTTTTATTTCCGAAATTTGGTATGCAACAAAAAACTGCTATTTCTCCTCCTCTATTTACGGAACAATACAGAAACGGATTCATAACGAGAAGGATAAGATATGCAGGATCCAATCGAATATTTGACCGAAGACCAGCTGGTTCATATTGTGGTCTTATTGGAAGAAGACAAGAAAAGCGAAGCCATCCAATATATTGTTCAACATACGCCATTAGACCAACAGCAGGCGCTTGAAGTGATTGCCGCGATCGTGATGGAGCATGATGCTGCCTTACAGGTACAGACACAAGGCGCAAGATTTAGTGATGATGTCACCATTAATCCACAGCTGAAGACTGAAGCGCTAACCGACTCTATTGCAGTCTCCATCCCTGCAAGTGCTACACAAGATCATGCTACCCGCCCACCCATTCCAGAGTCGACCCAAGAGTTACAGGAAAAAGTCGCTGAACCGGTCACTGCAAAAAATGGACCGCATCTGATCTGGATCATTGCAGGTATTATTCTTCTGATTCTGCTAATTATCTGGATGGTTGGCTAGATACTGAAATCCGCCAAATCATTTATATCAACTCAATGATATCGATGGTGGGTGGTACACGAAAACGGAAAGGTACACCCACCAGACCTGTTCCGACAGTGACAAATACATCGGCATGTTCATGTCGATATAAGCCGCGCTTATGTCCGAGAATTGACACCCGTTTCATCACATAGTCCGTCAACCACGGTAATTCCACTTGCCCGCCATGCGTATGTCCAGAAAGCATCAATGGCCGGCTTGGCAATTTCGGCACCATGTCTACCGTATCCGGGTTATGTGACAGGATCACCCAGGGCTTATCTTGCGGCAACTCTGGCAAGAACCGCATATCCGCTTTACCCGCCCAGAGATCACCAATACCCACCAGGCGAAATTCATCAAATTCAACAATTTGCCCTTCAATATCTATAACATTATTGCTTACTAGAGCAGTATGTAATAACTCTTGAATGGGCGGTCCCGGGTACTGCTCATCATGGTTACCATTCACAGAATATACCGGTGCCTGAATTTCCTGCAGAATGGCGAGTTCTTGGGTCAGGGTATCTTCCGGTTCATAGGTCCAGTCACCTGCGACCACTACCAAATCAGGCTGCTGCTGATTTAATTTATGTACAATTTGTTTTAGCTGACGTTCATGACCAGAAAATAAACCAATATGCAAATCCGCAATTAAAGCAATACGAACAGGTTGCCGCATTTTTTTATCAGTATTAATCTGATAACGAGTAGTCTTGATCTGGATTAAATGCGGCTCAATAAAACGTGCATAACACAGTACCCCACTGAGCAGACAGATAAATACTGCCTCATGAATGGAATAATATCCATTAAAACCGCCATAAATACTAAAGAAAAATAAAGGAATCAGTAGATAAGATAGATAATAAGCGAGCAGATGGGTAAAGGCTTTAAAGGGATGAATCGTCTGGGTATGTGACTGACTGATCCACGCCTGCGATATACACCACAGCGCCAAAATCGCCATTCCGATATAGAAATATAAGATCACGGAATCGATATTCCCCATAATTTCGCCTTGTCCAGTTCTTTAGTACATTCTCTGCTCTGTATTTATCTTTTCACAGCTGGCAATTATACTCAAACCTAATTTATCACGCTTAGATTCATATGACGAATGCTCCCCGCTCCAAGGCTGACCAGCCCATGGTCACTTCCCGACGTAATACTCCATATAAATCTGCTGTTTTACTGGGTTTGAGCCTTGTTCTGGGGATCCCTGCCTGCAGCACGCTTCCTCCGCAGGTAGAACGACCTTCACATACTGCCTTTGAAACTGATACTTCACAGACTTCCCTGGCTAAAATTGTTCAACCTTTACGTGATCAATATCTAGGTTTGACTGGATATCATGTTCTCTATGATCCACTTGAAGCACTTGCAGCCCGTATGCAACTGATTCATAAGGCCGAGCAGACTTTAGATCTGCAATATTATATTTGGGACAATGACCGGATTGGCGCACTGGCCTTAAATGGCATTATTCAGGCCGCCGACCGTGGAGTAAAGGTCCGCCTCCTGATTGATGACAACAATGCCAAGAAGATGGAAGGCATTTATCTGGCATTGGATCAGCATCAAAATATCGATGTTCGCTTATATAATCCCTATCGCTTCCGCCAGCATCGTGCCATGGATATGGTACTGGATTTGAAACGTATCAATCGTCGTATGCACAACAAGAGCTTTATTGCAGATAATCAGATTGCCTTGATTGGCGGACGTAATATGAGTAATCAGTATTACAATGTAAGTGATGCCTATCAATTTTCCGATGTAGATGTGTTGCTGGTTGGTGCTGCCTCAGATGAGATTATCCATTCCTTTGATGAATACTGGAATGATGACTATGCCTATCCAGTGCGGAATATTGTTAATCCACGTCACCATAGCCTACGCTTTGAAAGCCTTAAACAGCAGCTAAAAGCACATCAGGATGACCCACGAGTACAAAACTACCTCGACTTAGCTAACAGGTCTAAGGCTTTTGATAAATGGCTTGATCATAATATCCAGCTGGATTGGGTTGAAGCAGAAGTAGTCAAAGACCCGCCTACCAAGATCAAGTCCAAGGCAAAAAAAGAAGAACACCTGAATTTCCAGTTGTTACAGCATCTGGAAAAACCTGAACAAAGTGTAGATATTGTCTCTGCTTATTTTGTACCAGAAAAAGAAGGTGCAGAACGGCTCAAAAGTCTGGCTCAAAAAGATATAAAGATTCGAGTACTCACCAATTCTTATAAAGCCAATGACGTTCCTGTTGTGCATGCTTTTTATTCTAAGTACCGTAAAGATTTACTGGAACATGATGTACAGTTGTACGAATTTCTAGCGGCGCCAGATGCAGCAAACCTGAATGCCAATACCAAGGAAATTGCTGACAAGGCTAAAGTGAGCTTGAAAGGTCTGAGTCGTTCCAGTTTACACGCAAAACTGATGGCCTTAGATGAGAAACAGGTATTTATTGGTTCTTTTAACTTTGACCCGCGTTCAGCCTATCTAAATACAGAGATTGGTGTATTACTCAATAGCCCTTCCTTAGCACAAGCTGTGCATAAAACCATGGATCAGAACTTAAGTAAATATGCTTATAAGCTGGTATTAGATGCCAATCAGAATATCAACTGGAAGATCCAGCAACCGAATGGTGAAATTAAAACTTTGACCAAAGAACCGAAAATGAAATGGCATCAAAAAGCCCTATTAAAGTTTGTGTCTTGGCTTCCGCTTGAAGGGTTCATGTAACAACATGGCCCGTCTGGAAAAATAGCTGAACCAAATAATAAAAAA
>NZ_AJXD01000025.1:0-51345 GCF_000264725.1 Acinetobacter sp. HA
GTTTGAGATTCAATTTAATCGCTGGAATCTACAACTTGGAACTGAGCAAAAAATGATTTATGAAAGAGGTCTAATATTAGATCTCTTTCATAAATCAAAAAACGATCTTCTTTTTGGTTAATATTTGCACTCCGGATTTCTTAGCATTCGTGCATAATCTGCGGATGAAATACATCGATTCAAACAAGCTCTCTGATCCTCAGTTCAAGCGATACACAGGCATCTCATGGTCAACTTTCTATTTGATGGTTGAGCAATTGCAGAAGCATGTCTCTGCCAAAGGCAGACCGCCCAAGTTAAGCCTGGAGGATCAGGTTCTGCTCTGTCTGAGCTATTGGCGGGAATACCGAACCTTATTTCACGTTGCGACGAGTTACGGGGTTTCAGAGCCCACAGCCTCAAGAATTGTCCGTCATGTTGAAGATTGTCTGATTCGGTCCAATCTGTTTAATTTACCCAAAGATTTACCCGAGGGCGAAGGCATCGACTGGAATGTTGTGATCGTGGATGCCACGGAAATTCCAATCCAAAGGCCTAAAAAAACAGAAGAAAAGCTATAGCGGCAAGAAAAAGACCCATACCTTTAAAGTACAGGCCATGATTCACTACAAGACTCAGCAAATTCTGAGTTTATGTACCAGTCGCGGTGCAGTGCATGATTTCGAGTTGTTCAAACGCAATTTAAACCAGATTCCTTTTGGGGCTTTTATCCTTGCAGATAAAGGCTATCAGGGGATTTATGTGTTGTATCCGAATAGCCTGTTGCCATTAAAAGCCAAAAGACATTGTAAATTGGATCCTGAATTGAAAATCTATAATCAAGAAATCAATAAAAGAAGAATCGGAATTGAGCATGTATTTGGCAGCCTGAAAACCTTCAAAATCCTTGCTGAGCGTTATCGAAATAGAGGTAAAAGGCTTTGTTTGAGATTCAATTTAATCGCTGGAATCTACAACTTGGAACTGAGCAAAAAATGATTTATGAAAGAGGTCTAATAATTTAGGCATCTTTTTACAATACATTTTTTTCAAGAAACAGGAGGTACCGCAAAAAATTACCATAAAAATTTGCGGCATCCTAAAACACCTTCGAATATTATCGGACAATAGACAGATATAAATTATTAATTTTTAATAATATTAAAATTAAGTCGGATGTGATGGAATAAGGAAATGGTGCGCTCAGCGGGCACTTTCCGAAATTTGCGGTTTCCTTATTATTCCCTAGTTTTCCTTATTTTTTCTTTAATTTTATAGGTTTAAGTGTGGCTCATTAATTCAATAGTTTAATGTTTCCTTATTATTCCCTATTATTCATTCTATATTGATTACGCCAAATTTACGCCACAACATTTTGAGAGAGAATTTATGGCCACCTTTAGACAAAGGGGTGATGCTTGGCGAGTTGAGATTAGTGTGAATGGTACTCGGGAAAGTGCGACATTCGATACTAAGACTCAGGCTCGCGCATGGGCATCAAAACGTGAAACTGAATTAAGAGAGTTATCACGCGGAAAGCTTCCTGATTATACATTAAATTGTGCAATTGATAGATACATAGAAGAAGTGTGTCCAAAGCACAAAGGCTGTGATGCCGAGATTAAAAGATTTCGGGCATTTCAGAGGAACTTCCCGAAGATTGCCAAAAAGCATATTGCCAAAATTACCACCGATGATTTTGTGGTGTGGCGAGATACCAGACTAAAAACAGTCAAGCCCGCATCTGTTAGGCGTGAAGGCAACATACTGTCAGCTTTGTTTACAGTAGCGCGCACGGAATGGAAGTGGGTTTATGATTCACCCATGAGTGACTTAAAGATGCCGCCACCGCCAGCACATCGAGATAGACGTATATCAGAAGATGAAATATACAGGCTTTGTCTGGCTGCTGAATTCGATGATCAAGCACCTGAGAATTTCACACAGCAAATTATGATTGCTTTCCTGTTGGCGATTGAAACTGCAATGCGTGCTGGTGAGATACGTGGCCTGACTTGGGACCGGGTTTATTTAAAGAATAGATATGTGACTTTGAATGAAACCAAGAATGGAACAAAACGACATGTGCCCCTGTCCAAGCGTGCTGTTGAATTGCTTGAGCTTATGAAAGGTGTTGGCAGTCATCAGGTTTTTACGGTGAAAGATTCGAGCTTTGATACACTTTGGAGAAAGTTGCGAGATAAGTGCGAAATTGAAGATTTACATTTTCACGACTCAAGACATGAAGCATGCACAAGGCTTGCTCAGAAATTGGAAGTATTGGATTTGGCGCGGATGATTGGTCATAAGGATTTAAGAAGCCTGATGATTTATTACAATGCGACTGCATCAGAGATTGCAAATAGGTTGGATTAAGGCCCATCAAAGAGCCTTCACACATATCCCCACATTCACATTCGTTGTAATTGAATGGGCTGTGCAAGCCCTCACTTAGAGGGCTTATGAATCTTAATATAAGCATCCACTTTAGCTGAGCATTCTGCATACTGCTCCATATGCTCAACATAGCGAGTCAACAACTCCCCCATGGTGCCATTATTCAAACCTTTAAGCTGATCGCATGGATTAAGGAGGCTGGCTGGTATTTGCGGCAATGCGGGCGGCTTCGGCGATACGCATGCCTGCATCATCAAGCTTGCACTCAGAATAGACGCGCTCAGTAATAACTTTTTCAGTTTCATGTTTTATATCTCTGAATTGGATTTTTATATTATTGCGCTCGGCTTCTAATTCGCTTTCGACAATGAATACTTTAGTTTTCCAAGCATCGAGTGCATCTAGATAGGCTTGATTCACTTTATTGATGCGGTCAATGCATGCGACATCAGCACCAGAAAACTTTTCCCTCCAATGATTGGCCCGCCATGTCTGTACACCTAAACCAATTAGGACCAGCAATAAAAAAGCCGCCAAAAAGATAATGACGGCTTCGTAAAATTTAGCGATAAAGGCTTTTATCATATCCAGTCCCTTAACTTAGCCAGATGAGCTTTACGGTCTGCTAGACCATTAGTACCGCCATTGATCCGGCGGGTGATAGTCAATACATCATCTTTATCAGCCAGAGCATTCAGTCCATTATCAGACCAGAACTTGCAGGCAACCATCAGGCCGATACTTGGAATGGCTACAATCTCAGGATTGTTTTCAAAATCGATGCCGAGCTGTTGACCATACTTGCGATAGTTGGTACGTCCTGTCAATTGGATTGGTCCACGCCCTTTAAATCGCTTGCCATCGCCTGGCTGTGTATTGCCTAAATCCTTTCGACCTTCGTATGCTGCACCAGATGCAATTTCTTCCATATAACGGAAGTTACCAGATTCATGGGCAAGTTGTGCAAGGAAGTGAATAAGACGAAGTGAGTTGTCCAGAATGCCAAAGTTTCGCAAATGAACATTAGCAGCAAGACCCAGTTCTTCAGCACGCGCTTGGCTGGCACCCAATTTCTTGAATACTGCAGTCAATGTGCCACGACCAATAATGCCATCGTCATGCACACCTACTGCTTTTTGGAGTTTCTTAATTTGAGTGGTGTTCATTGGGCATCACCATCTTTAACCAATTGCGGCTGCTTTACGAGTCGGGCCAACTGCCCTGCAATCACTAATAATAAACCAATCCATTTGATAGTTTGCGGACTTAAGAATGGGAAATATTCTGCTGCGTAGATCATCCACCAGGTAGTAATTTCACTGCTATATGCAAACCACGCGGACAATAAAAAAGCGCCTAAAGCGCTCAATTGGATGGACCAGAACTTATACCACTGTCGGGCATTTTCGATTAATTTCATTTTGTGTCACCCATATAGTTACGTTCATAAAGCTTATTTCGGATTTCTTCCACTGTTCTTAAAAGCTGATCAGATTGCTTTTCAAGGACCTGAATTTTCTGACTATTCGCCAGTGCTTGTGCATTCACCGTGTCGGTTTTGGCAGTTTGATTGTTCCAGGCGGCAGCAAAGACACCTATGATTGCAATGCCACCCCAGCGAACCAGATTGGTCACACTATCTATTTTGGTTTTACTTTCATGGAGTACCCGGATCTGCATATCGGTTTCCTTGTGCCTTACCTCAGCATCCACACGTATTTGCTTCATTTCATCTCGAAGGCTTGATTTTGTTCTATCCAGATCATCTTCAAGATTCTTCTGGATCTTTTGCACATTGTGATCAAGGTTCTGTTGCTTTTCCTGAAGTTGATCAAACTGCATGCTCATGCGGTCAATTTTTTGCGGCACATCTTCTAGTTTTCGCATTTCCTGACGCATTTCTTGGCGTAGTTGGCTAATACTTTCTGATATGGCAAGCAACTGCCCGGACGTGGCTGCAGGCGGATCAGTCAAATAGTCATTCGACATTGCGCCCCCTAATTTTTGGCAATAAAAAAAGCACCCGAAGGTGCTGTATAAATTTTTAAAATTTATATTGGAACCGGAATAATACCGTCTTCAAGTTTTGTAAGTTCACCACCCTCACCGACACAATAAACAATTGCTGGATTTGAGCTTGTTACAATGACTTCAAAAGCCCCTGTTGTCTCGCTTGAGTATCCTGAAGCCAAATATCGTCCTGTTTCTTTATCAACAACACGAATTTCACGCTTTAACGGCAAACCATTGGCATCTTCGACAGTGCCTGCAAATTTTCGCCTTGCATAATTTGGTAACCCGACAATTCCTGTAATGCCTTGAACAGCATCTAAAACACTTGCAATACTTACAGTACCATCCGCATTAATCGTGCCCTTTTTTAAACCTGCAGTGTCAACAAATGCAAAGACTCGCGGGGAAAGCCATGTCATACGATATGGTACAAAACCTGTAAGCGTTGTTTCTCCTGTTAATGTCTGTGCTGTCAATGAAATATTATTATAAGCTCCAGCGCCATAATCGATTTTTGCAACTCTTAAAAATGGAGCAGAACTGCCACATATCACGATATATTCACCATCTGCACTAAATGAAACACGCTTACTTGCAACACCCACATCATTGAGTGATGTTCCTAAATTATAAGCAGGTTTAGAAAAATCCAATGCATCAAAAACTCGAACTTGTGTGCCTGATGCGCGCCCTAATGCAAGAATAAAACGACCATTCGGAAACATCGCAACATCACCCGTAATAAGCATTGTTTGACCTGCTAAAGAAACCAAGTCATTCAATTGCCTACTGTAAACCCAGAATCCTGCATCGTTGTTGCCATTTGTTGTGCCGTAAACTCCTGCAAACAAATATTTACCATCATTTGAATAACTGACCGTATTAACACGTACTGAAGGCGCTGTAACAAATGCACCCAATTGTGAAAGTGTCAACGCATCAAATCGATATATATATGGAGCACTTGCAGATGCGACTGCAACTTCTAAACTATCTGGAGACCATGCAACATCAGTAATTGCCCCAATACTTCCTACCGACTGAAGAAAAGTATTACCGCCATCGTCAAGCTTAAAAATATAAAAACTTGTTGATGAGTTATAACTAGAAACAGCTGCAACACGTTTACCATCTGGAGAAAGCCGAAGAATATCGTAATTCTGAAATCTGGTTACACCTGCAAGCTTGGCAGTTGATTCAATTGGAGCGAAGCTATACTTTTCTTCAATGCTTCGCAGAACTAAACCTGGTGCTGCTGATAATGACAGTAGCAGATCACCTGGCAATTGCTTGGTCAGTCTTGTTGTCATTTAAAAAACCTCTAAAGAATAAATTTTATTGCATCACCAGGTGAAGGAGCATTCGCCTGATCCATGACAAAGACGATATTGTCACCTGTTTTTCTAAATAGATTGATTTGAATCAAGTGTGATTGATAGCTAACAAAACCATCTCTTTCACTCGAAACTGCGACAAAAATATAGTCATAATCGAATGGCAATACATTCTGTGGAATATTAAAACTCGTGCCTTCAATGCCAGTTTTAAGGTAAAACGAAACCATAGCCGGATAGAAAAGCTCTACTCGATATGTAGTTCCATTTTCAGGAGTAACCCCACCATCTTCAAAGCCAAGTAACTCACCACCCGTTTGCTGAACTCGATTACGATGAACCCATGAAATGGAAACAGCTGACAGCTGAGCAGACGGGAAATACTGCCCATTAATTTTGACTTGAGCCGGTGGATAAGGTCTGATTGCTCTAGATTGTAGATTTACTCTATGTTCTGTCGCTTCACTCAAATCAAGTGCATCAGATCCTGTAAGTGTCAGCGCCTTTAATGATACGTTTTCACCTGCCAAATATTCTGTATCATCAATCCCAGAATAGTTATCCCATCCATATACAACAGCCCCTACTGAATGTTGTTGAACTACAGTATCCGCACATCCGCGTTTAACAGTAATGATGTTTGTCACTGCATCAAAATTCAAAAATGCCATGATTTCATTATTGACTTGAATTCGACTATTACTTTGTAATAATTCAAATTCTGAAATACCCTCAAGTTCAAAAGATGTATCTAAATATCCAATACTCGTCTTTAATACCGCATTAGGACAAAAATCCAGATTACTGCGCTCATCATAGCCTGCGCCTGAATTGACATATAAACTTGCATTGATGTGCTGATTATTAGGTCTAATGGCAGCCATCCCTACATAACCTACGCTTTGATCTGACCCAAGCTTGGCATCAATTACATCTTGGCCATACTGCTCAACGAGTTCGACATAAGGGATTTCAAAAGCAATCGCTATCGCATTTTTTGCATCATTATTGACACTTGCAATAGGTGGAACATACTCCACGACTGACTGCATCGGACTACTAAATGAGTCTTCAATCGCTTCAACGTAAACAGTATTGTTAATACCGTCTCCACGCTTAATTGTACGAATACGCATTACAGCTTCAGATAAACCGTAACTTGCATCAGAAAGCTTAAATGGCATTCCCTCATGCCAGTTTTCAGAGAAACTTTCATCAACATCAAATGACACAGAAGCTAATGTACTTGAAAGTGTTTTCAAGTCACGTAATGCAACACGGCTTGCTAGATCACTATTTGTGAAGCCTTTGTAGTCAATTGACTGTGAAATCACACCTCCTTGTTGAGCAATTCGTGCAATATCTTGAACTGTTACTGTCGAGTCTTTACCACGCTCACGATCCCAATATGTGACAGTCACAGAATTGACGCATTCAGCCAAGGTGCGACGCTCAAAATCAAGATTACGAATATTGCTTTCATCTAAAGATATAAGATCAGCAGCATCATAATCATCACGAACTAAATACAATTTCCAAGTATTCGTAACGCGATCCAAATACAGCTGAGCATTAATATGCTCTTTGATATTGTCAACAAACTCATTGATGGATGTTGAATCAGTCCATTTGATCGACATACCCATTTCTTCAACATAGAGTCGATCTGCTGCTTTCTTAAATGAAACATCATCAATACTGACTTCTGAAACACCAATACCCCAGACTGTATTCGTCAAACATTCACGGATGATATGTGCCGGATTCATATCGCCTGTGGTCATTGTGGTAATCATCGCAGCCAAAATCGTTTCAGCTAATTCTTCTGGATTATCACCACTAACAACAGGAATAGAACCACCGCTATTATCAAAGTTAGCCAAACTTCCTGCTGTGCCAATACCTACACCACGCATTTTGACTGCTGTGCCATCTGAAATAGAAAATGGTGAGTTTTTATCATCCACCATGTCGCCTACTTGATCTAAAGCTTGAGCAATATTCGACATTGCCCCGTCCGACACACATACACAAACATTATTTCGTGGAATCGATGGGCTAAAAAAACCAACTGCACCCGAATATGCTGCCTGAGCATCCGTTCCACCACCTGTTGTCAAATCATTTACAAAAGCCCTTAATTCAATATAGTCATTAAGCGATGCCTGCATTTTGGTAATTGATGTCGCAGAACTACCCCACGCTTGAATTTTAATATTTAAAGATAAACCACCATTTGTTAATGTTTGCAACTCATCAAACACAATAGACATCGCTTGTTTTAGAACAAGAAGTTTATTTCCAGCCATTGAACCTGATGTATCTAATGCAATATATAAAGTCGAATCTTGAGTAAAGCCTGTTTTAGATGAGTTAATTTCGGCTTTATTCAAATACCACTGTTGAATTCCATCATGACGTATGTGAATTCGTTTCACTCGCCATTTTGAATCGGGCATAGTCGGACTCGTACCAATATAAACATTGTCGAAAACGACAGAACACACGCCACGATATGCGGAAATCAATCCACCAAAGGCATTCGAAATTTTCGCGCAAATACGCTGTAAAGTACTGCTTTTCTGTTGATTAGCATGCCCGAACAAGAGTTCAATATTGCCTTGAACACCACCCTGCTGTTCGTCACCACCAAACAGACTTGGCTTATTAATGTAAATTGTTTTATTCGTGCCTTGCTCTACCTGATAAGCATCTTTTTCCTGAAATGAAATCTTAGTGATTGCATCAATCGGGCCATGGCATAAAACAAAATGACCACTGGCAAAGTATTTGTAGCCAATCGTTTGCTTTTTCTTTTTAGCCATATTCTTTTGCCCTCATAATCACTTGTTGCGCCATCGCATCGTGGCCAAACAATTCTTCAAAACGCGCTATTGGCATTCCGTTATCAAAAAAATCTTGTATCTCAGCATTTGTTAAACCTTGATTCAAAAAAAAGCGTCTTGCTTTGATCGTACACATACCGCAGGCACGTATATGATGGACAAAAATAAAGCCCGATTTGTGCGGGCTATTTTGCGATTCCATGACTCACCTATTTTTTGATGGCTTTTGGCGTACCGGCTAAAAATGCTGTGACGTTTGGTGCAACATCACAGGTCCCAAAAATGACAGGAATTGATCCCCCTTCATCAGAAGAAGTCATATCAAGCTCACCGGGTGTAAGTCTTGATTTTTGTCCTCTTCGCATCATGATGAAAGATGCTATAGCCGTAATGGCTGAAACAACCAAAGCAATAATGGCAAACATTACACAATCCTCGTGGTTGTCGGATTATCCTCTGGCATATAAGCAAAGCCGAGAAAATTGTCCGTGTTATTGAATCGATGACATGCGGTTAAAGACTTCATGCATCCAGGATAAACCGTCACAAAAAACACTGATTCAGATGCCACATCAAATGCATTTTGTGCATCTTGTGTCTGTTGATAAGCGTTATCGAGTTCATTTGTTTTTGATCGATAATTGCTTGAGCATCCAATAAGTCCTGCTCATAAGTCGGACTCGCTGGATCTAAAGCATCACGATCTGCAATGGCTTCAATCAAAGCTGATGTTGCAATCGTTTCTGCATTTATAGCTTGCAGCCAAGTCTGCTTTGTCGTGTTATATGACAACAATGCTTCATCAGTCGTCACTTGGTCAGCCAATGTATCTAAGCGACGAATCAAAGTGACTGATTGCCCAGAACTCGACTCAATTGCTACATTTACACCGGTACTGCTTTGCAACATACCAAGTCTGAAATAATTATCATCGACAACTAAATCACGTAGTTGCACATTCAACTTGTCTACAGATTTAACTGTTGTTTGAATGCCCCATTGTGATTTATCCAACTTACAGCCACTGCCATACAGATCATGACAACAAGTTCGCTGATACTTATAACGCGCACCGGCACGACCTAAGCTTGTATAGTCCGTTTCACATTTCAGCGTAATTTCTACACCATCTGGCTTAACTGCAGTAACACGACCTTGCCACAAGGTTGAAATATTGCCAAATTGCAACTTGCTCACTTTTACCAGGATATTTTCTTCAAGTGCTGAACGCAGGCAGTCTTGAGCGAATTTGCTGTTCAGTGCAAAGGTAATATCAATTGAGTTTTTTTCCAGATCACTACTTGAATCAATTGCCGATCTCGTTAATGTGATCGCTTCATAGATTATTTCGCCATCCTGAACAGACTTATCGCTCGACGTGTAATAAAACTTTGCATCCCCTCTGGTAAATTCATAAAGCTCACGACGAACTGCAGAGTTGGTTAGTGATTGAAAAAACTTGCCCAATCCCATTGCCTAAACTCCTATTTCTAAAATGGGTACCGTGACTTCTACAATTCCTGCACCTTGGTAGTTTAGATCCACTGAATCCGCATCAAGACGATGCAAGCCCAGATATGAAATCAACTCTATTGAGTCTGCATTTTTATTTAATGCTGGCGATATCGTGACCTGAACAGTACTTCCCGACACCAGAACAGATGCGGTAATTGTATGCGCTGTCCACTCACCATTACTTTTAATTGCAATATGCTTGCGCTGGTCTGCAAGCTGTTTATATTGATCCGATTCAATCAACAGTACCGATGATATAAAGCCAGTGCTTTTACATCGCATATTGGCTTCATAGGTTGGCAACCAGAATGGGCGATATTTACCACGTCTACGGAATAGGAATTGGCGGTATGCATATAGCTGTTCCGGCCCTCGCAAAATGGTTCGATACTGTTTGCTATAGCGCGCAAAATCCCAGTCTGTACCTTGATAAATCACACCGACCTCATTATTGATAACACTTTGCTGTTGAGAGATTGTGGCTTCAAGACTGCTGCCATCAAGCATAAGACAAAGTTTGTGCAGGTCATTTCCAAGAAACTGCTCCGGTGCACTTTCAGCAACCTCAGGTTCATCAATCACGATAAAAGTAATGCCTGAGTGGGTGTAAAAATCGCTGATCTGCCGTGAAATATCACCACTGATAAAACATACCCGTACCGGATAGAGTTTTGCATTGTTGATATTCACTGGATTAGCAAGTCTTAGCCGATCACTTTCGACCGCCTGAACTTCAACCAATATTTGCTCAGAATTATTCTTCAACAATGCAAGACAGTCATTATAAAAGGAATAAATATCAGTACGACACATCACAAAGTCGGCTGATACATCACCAACATATTGTGACTCCTGGAACAACGGAACCGCCCAATTTTTTACGCAGGCCGCCCCATTGCACATTAAAATTTCGCGCAATTTCTTCCTTAAGTACAATGGAAGAAAAACCCAGCGTTTGCCGAGCCTTATCCTTAAGTGGGATTCTTGTTTCAGTGCCATTCTTGGATTCAAAAACATCGGTTTTAAAACCTATGCTTTCTGTAGCACCAACCAGTGCTGGCGAAGTTAGTAAAACAACCTCTCCAAAATTTTCGGTTGTTAATTTCACCCAATCACCGCCTTAATCGAAGATCGATTATTTTTAATAAAGTTCATGAATGTTTTTGTGCCTGATGATGTCCCCATGAAATCACCAACAATTGATGGATCTAAAATATTGTTGATTTGAAGGCTTTGTGGTGTAGATTGTTGTCCTGTTCCACCCACCTTCGCATTTGCTTGTGCCTGCTTCTCAGCCTGAATAGTTCCACCGTTGTTGATGGCATTAAGAGTATTGATGCCGACACGTTTAGTAGCTTCAGCATTAAGCACATACTCTTGACCATGCACCACACCCGCCTCTTGGTTTACACCGTAGTTACCTGTGTAGCCGCCGGATTTGAAGCCCTGCATATTGACCGACTTAATGCTTGCAGCCTGTGCAACCTGTAAGGCTGCTGCAGCTGCACCCATAGCAGGCGCAATATATGGACCAACGTATGGTGTACCAACGACCGCATCATAGGCCTTAGAGTATGCCGCTGGAATGTTCAGCATCGCTTGGGCAACTGCAAAAGCCTTTTGAGCTGCGAACAAAACTGCATAGGTTTTAGAGTTTTCATCTACAAGTGATGCAAAGCCACCCAGCATGCCTTCCATGTAGCTGGCAGTAGACTTGGCTTGCAGTTCAAGTTTTGCATTTTGATACGCTTCCTCATTTAGCAGGTCGAGTTCTCGCATTTTCTGTAGAACTTCAAATTGCTTGACCAGAGGAGATTCCTCATAGCCCATTACATCGCGATAGTCACTGATAGCGTTATCACGAACACTTGCCTCATCTTGTGCTTGATTTATGTATGAGCCTGTAAGCAATGCACTGCGTTCTTTTGGATCCTGATATGTAAGCTCAATTTCCCGTCGTTCAAGTGCATACCTCTCTCTAATTAAATCCATTTCAGAGTAGATGGCTTGATTTGCATTTAGGATTCGCTCGTCTTTTGCAAGCCTTACAAAAGCAAGTTCTCGCTTAAACTGCTCATCAAGTGCACTTTTCTTAAGGGCTTTTTGCTCCTTCGTTAAATCATGATCTGCCTTGATTTCCTGCTCTCTAATATTCATCGAGAACCGAAGTTTCTGCTCTTCAGTCATCAGGTGTTCAGCCAATTCAAATTCAAACTTCATCTGAATCAGTTTTTCTTCCTGATTGTATCGGTCTTGGGCATCATCTATATATTTAGACATGCCTTTTTCCTGAAGATGCTCAATTTCATCATTCAGCTTCATTCGTCGCTGTTGATCAGCAGTAGCATATTCATATTCAATTCGAGCGATTTCTTTCGCTAAACGCTCAGCTTCACGTTTTCGCTTTTCACCTTCAGATTTAGCTTTTTTGGTCTTTTCCTTTTCGCCTGCTGCGAAATCATCAAGACCGGTTGTGATGCCTTTTCTAGGGGTGTCTTTTGGAGGTGGAACTTTCAGGTTTTTTACATTGTTAGCTGTTTTTCCAGTAAAAATCTTGTCGATTTTTTCCATTGAGTTGGCAACCGAATCAACAGCATTGGTATAGTTGTCCTTAACAATTTGTGCTGCACCAGCAAAATCACCACTAAGAAAGCGCATCATAGCCGCCGCACCAGCCCCAATGGCATCACCCACCAAATAAAAGGCATTGCCTACCACAATAGCGGTAGAGGCCAATACTTTTAGGGTTACAGCCAGAGTATCTCCAACTTGGGCGAAGGTACTGCCTTGCTCCGAATCCTGAAAGAAGGCATCAGCGATATCAACTAGGGCGGGGACAACAGCAGCAAGCATGGTGTTGCTCATGCCCTTTAATTGAAGCTCTAACAGCCGCGCTTGGGCTGAAAAATCAATAGCCGTCTCAATACCCTGTTCCGTGATAATAAAACCAGCGCGCTCAGCAGCATTGCCCCATTCTTCAATTGCAGCACCATTGTCAGCAAATATTGGCAAAAGTTTAGTGAAGTCATTTGCCATATTCTCAGTCAAGAATGACATTTGCTCTTGTGAAACACCTGCCTCTTCAAGCTTATTTACATACATCTGCATGGCATCGCCACCGGATGCCTTTTGCATTTCAAGGGCAAACTTTTTAATTTCTTCGCCTGACATTTTGGAATGCTTTTGTAGCAGTTCGAATGCGTCTGTAGCTTCACCCTTACCAGTTAAAACAAACTCTCCAAGCTTTTCATTAAAGTCTTTGATTTGGTCTGATAGTTGCTCTTGTGTTATACCAACCTGTTGAGCAGCTACAGCCATTCGTTGAAATTCCACCACCCCCATATCAGCTACAGTGGCAAGGTTCTGAATTTCTTTTGCATTATTGGAATACGCTAGCGCCATGCCTGTTAATGCACCAAGCGAACCAACGGCAGCACCAGCAACACCAGCAATTCCGATTGCGGCAGATGACAGTAATGCGCTGCTTGATCCTAGAGTTTTGGTAAGACCACCAAGCGACCCATCAAAGCTTGATACGCCATCTTTTGCACTTTTTGCCGCATCCCCAGCTTGTTTAAAAGCGCCACCTAAGTCTTTAGATTTCTTTGCAGTCTTATCACCCTGCATTTCAACACTTTTAAGCGATTTATCCACCAAATCCAGTTCAGTTTTAGCTTTTCTGGAATCTACTGTGATAAGTAATTTAGATTCTTGAGCCATTTTGTTTTCCTGCGGGCAATAAAAAACCCCGCAAAAGCGGGGTTGTATTTAAGGGTTTAATCTATGGGCAGTGCTTTTTCCATAAATCATTAAATTCAGATTTGGATGCGTTGTAGTCTTCAAGGTAAACGCTATCACCATCACTTAAAAAACGTTTTGCACCGGCATAGCCACCAAAACTATTTTTAGAGTTAACTTGACCACATTGTGCGCTTACAAACTCATATTTAGCAGACTCTGGATCTTTAAGTATCCCAGATAAAGCTGTTTGAATTTGCGCTTGTTGCATCATCTTCTGAGTTTCTGCGCTCGGCTCGGATGGGGGTGTGTCAGAATTCACACTAACTATTATCATAATCACCGTAAAGATAATAAAGCCAAGCACTATTTTAGTGAATAATGATGTTTTCTTTGGTTGTTTTGCGCCACATTGCGGACAACTTTCAGCTTTATCGCTTATCTGGTTTCCGCATTCCTTGCATGGTTTAAGCGCCATGTTACTCCCCGATTTTAAGAATTGTCAGGGATAAGATACTAATTTATGGGATAAAAAGAACCGCCATAAGGCGGTCGTCTTTTAGAAGTTATATCGAAGGCCGGCTTTGTAGGTCACACCATTCAGATCCAGATCATCTGCATTGCCTGACAAACAATCACCATCCAGGCAAACTTTTGCATCGCGGTTAAACATCCATTGATAGCCGAAGGCGCCAAATAAATCCATTTGTGGAGCGAGTTTATAGCCAACCTCAAGTGCAGCTGGAATTGTGAAATAATCCAACTCAATATCCATTCGCCCCACACCCGGAACAGTTTCACCTTCATCAAGCCAACTCATTCCAATACCAATAGAAGCCGCTGAATAGAGCTTATCGCTTTCAAGAAATTTATTCTTTAGACCTATAGCAAATTGGTTGTAATCAACATCTGAGCTTTGGAATTTATATTCAGCCCAAATACTCGCAGTTGGGTGTGATTGGTATTCCGCATTAATAAAGAGCCCGTCAAAAGATTCTGTGCCCAAGAATTGATCTGAGCCTAGCTTTGAACCAGCGTAACCAAAAGCAATAGCGTATTTAGGAGCAGTATTTACCTTAAGGCTATCATCATTGTGCACATAGAGAGGAGTGCTCCCCATTGTTTGTGGAGCGCCTCTGTTAAGTTGTAATGGTTGGTTCGCTAACGCAACTGTTGAAACAACCCCTATAACCCCAGCTAAAATTAATTTTCTCATTATATTTCCCCTATTATGGTGGGGATAAGATACTAATTCCAGCACAAAAAAACCATCCCGAAGGATGGTTGTTTTTACTTAAGTCTACTTAACCAGTCGATCCATTGCATTTTGCATAATTAATGGAAGTTGCTCTTTAGGCACCATATCGCTGCGACTCACTAATTCGGGAATAGCTTTAGCATCAATCATCACAGCATTGTCAGGCACAAGATCAATTGCAAACCCGCCTTGATAATGCAGCTTTACAGTCATCTGCTTACCTTGGAGTATTTGCGACATTAAAGCCTGCGCCACCTGTTCGGCATTAAAGGTTGGATGCTCTGGCATTTTGCCACCTAAACGCTTCACTTCCTTTTCAAGCTGCTCATGGTATTCAATCAGACGATATTGCAATACACCATGACAGTTTTGAATTGCATTTACATCTACTGGCGAATGCTGCTGAACTTTATCAAAGGTCAGGATTAGACCATGAACATATTCAACAGCCTCATCAAGTTGATCTAGCGGGATTTCCTCAATATGGTTTTTATTAAATCGCTGTAAAACCATGTTGTATGCATCAGAAAAATTGATCTTCACACGCGATACTAGATTCGATACAGCATGACGCAGATTTTCACGGTCTTTCGGGGTGGATTTACGTGGATTGACCGCTTTACCTTTTGTCCAGTAATCCCAAAGTACATCGTCACATTCTTCTTGATACTTGATAACGGTATCTCGAAGCTCGGGTTTTACTTTGTTTGGGCTGATAGTTGTAAGCCATGCAAGAAGTTTGCGTAGTGGCAGGCAAACCATCTCCTGCAAATCACCTAGGGTGGGTATAACGATTTTCGTTATACCCCATCTTTGTGGGTTTGCATTGAATTTTGCCAACTGTGATTGCCATGCTAATCCCATGCCATCAACGATAGGTTTCATTGGGGTGTATGGCTGTCCATTAAACTCAACTAAATATAGTTCAGCATTGTGGAAAGGCACTGTCATTTGAGTTAAACTATTTGAAGTCATATTAATTTCCTTTAAGTTGACAATCAATTAAGCCCTTGCCGTCGAAAGTCTGGGCTTTTTTGTTGTCTATTGATTTCATGCTTTCGCACTCTCTTTGTTTAAAAACTCTTTTATGGCTTGGTTGATAAGCCAGTTAATCGAACGATCCTCCTCTTTACCCTTTAATTTCAGCTTTTCGTGATCTTTATTATCCAGAAACCGCATTTTGTACTGCTGGCCTTTTTGATTAATACTCATGTGTTCCTCATAACATCATTTAGGTACGTATTTATAATGTACCTCTTTTATGGCATTGTCAACATCAAAGAGGTACTTTAGTATTGATATATTAAATTTGCGGTATATGGCTTGCTTCTAATGAGTGAAAATCAAAAAGACCCACAATATAAATTACGATGGTCTGAAGAGTTAAGAGATAAGGTTGTTGAATCCGCAAAGGAGCGCAGTCGATCAATCAATGCTGAAATTTGTAAACGCCTAGAGGAAAGCTTCGAGCAAGATCAAAATAGTTTTGACCAAGGGTATGAAACTGCCCTAAATCATGCAGCACTAGCTATTGCTAAAGTACTAAGCAAGAAAAATGTAGAATGGCCGGAAATTCAGAAAACCGCTCTTTTCATGCTTGAAGAAGCTAAGAATATAAAAAAAGCACCCTAAGGTGCTTTTCTTTTAATAAAGGCTGAATTCTAGAAAGCCCAATTACGACCTTGCCCTATCTCATAAACGATGAGAATTGAGGCTATTACTATTAGAATGACAACAAAGATTTCAGCTTTGGTCAGCATTTTTGGCGCTCCACTTTTCATCACTCACATGATAAGCAAAGCGTACAATTAATAACATAAAAGTTACAAAATAATTATTGGAAGTTACAAATTATGGATCGGAATAAAAAACCACTCCGGAGAGTGGTTATTTAATATCTTCTGATTTGAGTGGGTTTGCTTTCCAGCGGTTAGCAAGTGATTCGAATTCTTTGAACAATGTATCTTTTTTGCGAATTCTCTTAGCTGAGAAACAGCTGGACTACCAACACCCCAGAATTTTAGCATTGTTGAGCAATACATTCGTTTAAATAAATCTTCGTCAAACAACCCTTTATTTATGCCGATTGCATAAAATTCGTATCTATTCAAAACCTTCAATAGATGCATTCGGATTTCAGCCTCATCAGAGGTTAAGCAATGATTTTCAACACAGAAAAGGTGTGCCAAATCCCGAACCCCAGTTTTCCCCAATGTCTTGTAGTAATCTTCTGGATCCTCATTGAATTTCAATATTAAAGTCTTAGAATGAGCTAAGCTATCATCCTTGTTATCATCTAGTATTGTGTCAAGCGTTGCTCTTTCTCTTGAGGTTGATCTGGAAGAGTGGATGGTTGAATATGCTATATATGCTGATACTAAAAAAACTATTAACTGAGCAAATAAGAGCCAATCCCCTGTGGTCCATGATCTTAACTTAAAGTATTGAGCGATATTATCAGAAGCTAAATATACAGATATTAAAAAGGCAGATAACGCCAATATAAACGTTGCTCTGCCTTGTAGAATTTTTTGGGTTGAAGACTTAGCCATCCCAGCCCTCTGAGCACACAGCTAAGGCTACTACGTTTAATAAGTTTAAATGTAATTTTTTCATAGCTTTATTCCTTAGACAAAAACACCCTACTATCGTTTGATACTAGGGTTTATTTGCTCATATTATGCGATAACGCATAATGGGTCAATACGCTACAGATTACTCTTTGTCAATATTTGTGATCTAACAAGCGCGTTAATTGTTGTCGCACAGCATCATTAATTTACTGTTTATCATTAAAGAAACCAACTCACGCTGATTTCTTACTCATCTTCTTATACGCCTCATCAATAAACTGGTTATCCAGATCAAAGATGACAGCATTAAAAATATAACGCTCCACTGGTAACTCGTATTGCTCACAATAGGCATTTACATCAGCGATGCTTAAGGCTAATGGAGTGCCTTGCTCATATCGACGTGACCTAGCGATAATGTTGTACGCTTCAATTAAGGCATTGGCTGTATATGAGTATGCGGGTGGATCAGGCAACTTAATACCCAAAGCTTCACGCTGCTTTATTTCGTGTTCGCTGAGTCCGGCGTATCGGCTAAGGTATTGGTGGAGTTCTGCAACTTTCCCAAAATTAACTGCCGGTTAACCTCAAACTCTTTAGAGATTTCCATTGCCTTTTTTGAGACAAAAATCATTAACTCAACACCCTGGGTACCACCATTTAGAAAAATTTCACCGGCAATTTCAGGAGAAAACGCAACATCCTGCTTTAATTCTTGATCACCATTTTCATTGATTTTCAAGATATCAAAACCTTGCCAATCTTCAATTAAAAATGCTTCTGCTTTGTATTGAAAGAAGTGAAATGGTTTTTATTTCATCGTCAGGCTGTGCACGATATAGAATCCCCGCTTCTTCATTCTTTGCAAGATAAAGCTCATTGTTGGCGCTTTTAATCTTAACGCGTTGCTGCTTATCCCCATCTTTCTTGTAATCAAACCATTTAGCGGTGTTTGTGCTTGTGCCGATACCAAATGCCATATTTATACCTATATCTGTTGTTTGCATTTACCGCCCGAAGGCGGTCTGATGTTAAGGTGCGATAATGCGCGTAATAGTTGGTGATACGTTGATATGGTTAAAACTCACATCAAGCATAATGGTGTCTTCACCACCACCATCTGGGTGATTGGCTTCAGATACTTCCAGCTCAGGGAACTCGAAGGCATAACCATTACCCTTGCCATCTTCGATAGAAAATTCCAGTGGCATGGTGTCACGCGATTTCACATAGTCCACATATTCCGCAGCTTGAGCACCAAAAATAAATTGGCTGCTCAGGGTAATATCCACCATCTTTTCCAGATAGGTTTGTGCTGAAAGCTTTTGGTTGCCTATACAGCGGATCGCTTCCAGGTTGTTGGAGATATTTAGTTCAAGCGACTGCATGCAGGCAGTACCGACAATTCCCTGCCCATTTACAGTCAAGTCACCAACATTTAACGCAGATACCATAACGGCTTCAGGAACAGGAATTGGAGCAACAACCGGATTTACTGTAGTGCGCTCAAAGTCAGTACCAACAAGACCAAAGGTTGCTGTAATTTTACCAGTGGTCGCAATAGACATTGATGCTTCACCAATGCGCACACCACGGTAAATAAAGACCTGACCAATGTCAGAGTGAAACTTCACAAAGGTAAATGTTTTGCGAACATCACCGCCAAACTGAAGAACATCACCTGCCCACTCATTCATAGCCACAGCTGACCAGAAGTCATCAAATAGACCAACAGATAATTCAACTTCAAGTGAACCAGTAATTTCCGCTTCAGTTGCCATACCACCTTGACGGAAGCGAGTATCTGAAACACTGGCTGAGGTTTCTGTGGTTACTGATTCAGATAAACCATCTGAGACTCGGCGTACTGTTTTCCAGACTGGTACAGCTGGTAATACTTCCGGCGTTTCCTCTGCTGCATAGTAGAGGCGAATTTTTGCACCCGAACTCATAGAGTCCTCCTTATTTTAGGCAATAAAAAGCCCAACTCTAGGTTGGGCATGGATGTGGTTTTAGGCTATTAAAGGGATTTGCTCAGAACCTTTAATGCTTTTCAGCAGGTTATCAATCTTTTTGGGAATTTTTAAAAAGCACTCGTATTTTGAGCCACCAAATCTTTTTAGTGGAGTGTAGTGAAAATCATTCATTAGGCTGTGAAGCTTTTTCTCCAAATCCCAAATAAAACCAGCATCACCGCTAATAAAATGTAATATTTCAAATTGGTACGGCATGTAATAACCCGAGTATCTTTCCTTCACTTCATACACAGTGATTCCAATCTTGTAAAATACTTCATTGCCACCGGTTAGCTTTATTACATATAGATTGCTAATACCTTTATGGTTTTCACATGCTTTGATGTATTTTTGGCGTGTATATGGAGTTGGCTTGTTACATAGAGGGCAGCCACTTTTTTGTTTTTTATGTCTGTATGGTGTTTGAGAAAAGATTCCATGCTTACTGCAGATAATTTTAACTGGGACATCAACTCCGTTGTAATTAACTAAAGAGTAGTCGTATCTCTCACCATGTACCGCAATAAACTGCTGAATAACATCCGCTTGTTTTAGTTTATTGTGCCCGCCACGGTTATCTTTCTTGGGTTTTTGGTTGTTTTGAGATTGCATAGCATTCGCTATGACTTTAGAATTGCAATCAGTCATATTGTTACCTTTAATAACAGTGTGATTAGAACCCGATATGTGCTTCCAACACCTATCGGGTTTGTTGCCTTATTATACCATAAGATACTGTTTTTATTGCTAGTTCACTCGGAACTCAGCTCGAATTATTTTTGCGTAAAAATCCTGGTCATCCATGCTTTGTGGTGCATGGACTTTGTATATTTCGAGATGAGATACGCCAAAGGATTGCAGATACTTTCTCCATGTGTCGCACAACTCGGAAAGCATAATTAGCCCGCTTCCAATTGGGGCGAAGCATTGAATTGAAATAATGCCCTGATCTCGAATACACGGTTTATCACCAATGCCTACAATCTGGCTATCAGCGTATTGAATAAACACCTTACTCCAAGCCTTATTTTTTGGTGGCTCAAAGGGCTTGCCATGACTTGGTGGCTTGTTCACTATTTCAACAGTCAAATCTTCTAGCTTGGCAATCCTGATAATTTCCTGATGAATGGCTGTTTCGGCTTGGGTGAGTGTCATCATTTGTATTTGCTCGCGACTGAAAGGAATGTGAGTGAGTAAATTCCAAGTGATGCTTGCTGTGAATGTCCATTCTCAAGCCTTAGGGCGTATGGCAGATTGTTTTGTATATAGACACTATCCCCAAGCTTGGCTTGCAAAATTTGACCTGCTCCTTCCGCAAACACTTCTTGATCCAGCGTACCTTTTGGCGCCTTATTTCCATTACTTGGCACTGTCTCATTTGTGGTTTTGTTGACTGTGACCCTATGATTGGAACGGAATGCACCGTCCATGACTGGACTGCCCATAATCACGCCTTGCAGCATCTCAGCACTCACCTTTCGTAAATGCTCATCGCCAATTTTCTCCACCTCAAGCGCAAAATTAGTTGGTTTGTTTTTCCATGCCATTTGAACCTCTCAGATTTTTGAAAAGTGATTCGTATTGAGGGCTGTCATCCTTATTTATGGTAACCACAACCACTTTTGATTTTCCTGAGCCGGCATGCAACTTATTGATCCGCTCCAACTCATCAGATTTTTTAAAAAAGCTTATCGGCATTGTCATAGCTACACCTTTCTAAGTTGGCAGGTCCAAATGCTATTTGTTGGGTCTTGGCCAATATTTTTCACTTCAAAGCCACCATCCCTAAACTGCCAGACATCCCCTATTTGAGGAATGCCCGTCAGCTCATTTTGAAGGACAATGGCCTTAGCATCAGTAGCTTGGTAGTCGATAGGCTTAACCATGTCTCGGAGGTAATTCCCTCGCACGCCACGCCCTGAATATGACTCATCACCCACAATGGGATAAGTCTGCGTTTCAAAATCAAACTCACCCGAGTAAATCAGTTTTTCACAGGTGAATGAGTCGACAGCATCGGCCAGATCAGTACTAAATGCCGTAGCCACTTCGGCCTGAATATCATCTTTAATACCCATTACTTCACCACAAATGTATTAATTCCAAAGCCTTTAGAAAGGTACGGTACAAGCAAATCTTCAATGAATAACATCGTCGAGCTTTTGCCCTGCTCCATGCCTGCCACATATTCCTTTTGAACTTCTACTGTGTCCGCTTTGACGCGCTTGGATTTCACCACGCCATCAGTCTGCGTCACATAGAGCTCACCTTTAGCAGCCAACTGTGCAGCATAAGCCCCTGCAAGTAATACATCTTCGGGGATTACTTCAAATTGACGCAAAGGCTTGGCACGAAGCCAAGCATTCGCCTGAGTAACTGCGAGATTAGCATCACCCAATCCAGCCCAATCTGGGCCAAGGCTTTGAGTGACTGAATCGATAGTGACGTAATTCATAGTTATTCCTGTTCTAATAGAGCGACTAAATCAGCCTTTTTTGCATCAGCAGGAATCTCAATTCCTTTTGCTACAAGCTGCTCTTTGAGTTTTTCAACCGTTAGAGCATTGAAGTCAGTTGGTTGGGTGCCGTCACCAGCACCTTCAGTACCACCGCCATTTTTTTCCGCTTCTTTAGCACCACCTGCTGAAGCACCTGATCCAGATGCTCGACCTGATGCTTTTTTAGGTTGACCACCCTGCTGAGATTTCAGGAAGTCATCCCAAGTGTTTTTATTTTCACCTTTACCGATTCCCATTGCTTACTCCTTATTTGGTCACAATGAATGAGATTGGAACTGCTTTGCGATCTACAACGCGCTCCCAGTTATCAGCTAATGCCAGGTCAGCCCATGAAGGTGCAAACGCTTTCGCTTCAGTGCCATTGCCAGTAATAGTGTCAGCAGTAAACGAGTAGCCAAGCGGATGAATAATGAATTTACGACGAGACCATAAAGTCTCAACACCGCCACCATTTGCCTGATCATCCACATAAGCCACGGTTTCAGCATTCTGCGGCTGGCCGTATGCATAGCCGATTGCACCAGCACCAGCGACCATAGTCAGGTATTGTGGAGCGAGGGCTGTGCCAAGGTTTGGCATACCATCATCCACAACAACACGCTTATTTTGGTATACAGCAAAACGGGTTTTTGCCTCAGAGTCCACGATGAACTCAATTTGGTTTTGCTTCTGCAGATCAGCATACTTTTTGCTGTGCATGATAATAATGCCGAGCTTGTCCAGGTTATCGCCCATACTCGCTTCAGCATCAATAATCACATCAGAGTTCAGGCCACTGGCTGTATCAGTGATGATCATGTCGCTCGCACCATTCGCCACGTTTTCACGGTAAACACCGATCAAGGAAGCAATGAGTCGGCGCTGCGCCTGTTTGCGCCAGTATGGGTTAATTCGACCACGGACTAATTCATTTAACGGGTCTTTATTGGTTAATTCTTTAACCAGTGAAGCGGATGACCAGCCTTCGTTGACGTTCGCAACATAGGCCTGCATATCACCAGTAGTCACAGCCAATGGAACCGCAATGTCAACCGGGTTATCAGTTGAGTAATTCGGTTCAATTGATGCATCCAGATCATTCCAGTATGGAAGTTCAATCTTCGGCTTGCGAGCATTCAACAGCTCTTGCATTTCTTCAGTGGTTGCCAGCACGCCAGAGTCTGCAATAGCAGTTTTTTCCAGTGCATCTAGGGTTTTGTAGGATGCTGCAATATCTGCATCCCAGATATCTTTAACTTGAGTAGTAGCCATATGCTATTTATTCCTAAGTATTAAATTCACCAGCATCAAGGGCTGCTTTAAATCCAACTGGATCTCGTTGCTTCCACTCGACACGTTCTTGAGTTGTCATTTCGCTTGGTTTTTTAGTAGCACCGCCACCTTGACCACCAGAAGCCCCACTTCCTGATGCGTTTGACGCACGAATCAAAGGCTTGAATGCCTCATTCGCACGAAATTCTTTTTCTAAATCTTCAATGCTCAATGCACTTGGTTTGCCCTGCAAATCAAGAACACGGATTTTAATTTCACCATCTACAGTTTCAACCTGTAGGCGATTACTAATATGTGGAAGTAAAACTGAGTCACTACCTGGTACAGCGAGTTTTGCTGCCAGCTCAGTGGCTTTGCTTCCCACCGTTAATTTGTAGACTTGCGCCTCAAGCGCTTGTTTTTCGTTTAACAGCTCGGTTTCGCGTGCTGTGAATTTCTCACCCCATGACTTTTCCAAAGCGTCAATGTCGCCTTTTTTGCGAGCATTTTCTTCAGCTTCTTTTCGGGCTTGCTCTTCCGCTTCTTTGCGCTTTTGCTGTTCTGCTTTCTTTTCAGCAAGCAGTTCATCAACCTTTTTGCGTAGGCCATCATCGTTTTGAGGTTGTGGAATACCTTCGATTTTCAGGACGTATTTACCGTCTTTTTCTTCATAGAGTGATTTGACAGATTCCTCGACACCATCGAGATTTTCTAATTCATACTTCAGCATTTTGCTCTCCGAGCGATTATGCAGTCACAAACTGCGGGCATAAAAAAAGACCCGTTTGGGTCTAGGTTTGGATTTGGTTTATTTGCGCTGATTGCTCAACTCAATATCTTTTTGATTAATTGAGCTTCGCATAACAGGTGTCTTTTTCTTAGGTGGTATCTGGAAGGTTGCAGTCACAATCGTCATTCCATCCACACTACACTCAGCACTAACATTTGACTGTATGCCTATCTCTTGTTTGGTTTCGGCATCTACAAGTACAAATTGATTGGTGCCTTCAATAAGCTTTAATTCAACGTCTTTCATAATCCCAATTCCTTAAACGTCTTTGCATCCAGCACCCTCAACTCATCGAGCGTGTACATAGCGCCTTGCGGATCAACAAACTTATCGATGCTGTAATTGCCTTCTTTGTAGAGCTTGTAACGCGATGGACCGAGCCATTCCTTTTGAAAAAACTCATCAGTCTGGTCGAAGAACTTTTTAAACGATGTATTAGCATCTAGCTGACCAATCAGGTCTTTACGTTCATCTTTTGGAATGTCCTTAACCTTGCGTTCATCCATCACAAAAGGACGTTTGCCGGCAATATCGCCATCTTCATCACAGCCGACCAGTACAGACCGGCAGTTATAATGAAGTGGCGGTTTTGGATAAGCCTTATTGATGTCGTACACATTGGCATCCAGTGAGGCGCATTGCTTGGAGGTGCGACCATCCAAAGTACTGACGAATTTTACATGAGTAAAACCCAAAGCTTTCCAAGTATCATCATAAGCAACATTCGCCACATGACTTCGTGCAGTCCTGACAGTTCGCTCAATCTCTACCTTGGTCGCATCCCAGATACCACCCACATAAGCGTACTGATTGCCTACCTTGGTTCGCTTGCCACGGATGCGGGTAATAATTTCCTGATTGGTTTGGCCCTGATTGATACCATCACGAATCGCATATTCAACCTGCTTTCGCGCCTTATCCAGTACAAAGCCAAACATTTCATTAATGAGCTGACCGCCTGCCAATGGAGTAGACTTTGCTTTTTTATAAAGCTGCTCACCACTGACCGAGGCTGCTGCACCTGTCATCAACTGACTAACATAAGATGCTTCATACACCGCCATGCTGACCGCTGACTGGTGAAAGGTTTCCGGCACCTCAACTGAAATCTCTTTAAATCGGTCATTCAGCAGGCTTCGGATTTCTTTCAATTGATCAGTTGTATATTGACCACTCGCCAATGCGATTCTTTCAGCATCAGACAGGTTTTCAAGTAATTCCCTTAGCTCTGACACCATCTTATTAGACAGACCGTAAAATCGGCTTAAAACTTCATTTACGACTTGGGTTGATGCTCGATAACTATAGGCAGAGTGTTGGCTCAAGGCATTAAGTATTGCTCGTTGTGCTATTTGGTCGTTCATAGTTCATACCTGGTAAAGCACTGGCCGTTTCAGCTTCGATCCGTTTTTCCTCTTCCTCATAATCAATTTCAGGAACTTTGCCGGTCGTGCGAATTGTATGGAAGGTTTGACGGCTCAATTTGCCCTGTTGCACCAGCTCGTTGTAGAACTTCAGCGCATCCAGTGACAGCTTACCTTTAGCGAAGTCCTGCTTGATCGTAAACTTGGCTTTTTCACCAGAACCGAAGTACTTGGCACACCAGCGCAAGACAATTTCAGAAGCTTCGTTCAGATTGGCTACGCACAACGATAGGACAGAATATTTCGCCATTGACTCATTATTGGATTCGGTTGCAGTTTTCACCACCTGATTTTCCTCAAGCAGTTTTGCACCTAACGCCTTCATGTGCTTTTCTTTGGCTTCCATTGCCTCTTTGGCAATCATTTGTTCCTGTGCTTGAGCAAAGGTGAATGTCGCACCCACTGGAAGCATTAAAGGAGTTGTAGAGCCAAGCATTACACCATTCTCTTGCAACCAATCACGCCACTCGGTATCAAGGCCAGTCATTACTGGTTGAATCTGACCGCAAAGAAATACACTGTTTTCATACTCAGCTGAGTTGTGATAATGCGCGATATTCATTAAAGCCAGTGACTCAAGTGGGATATTGTCGATTTCCCAATCATTCGCCACCGATCCAAGCGGGATAAATGGGATTTCATTCCACTTGGCGCCATTTGCATCAGTTGGATAATACGGCTCGCTATCCGCTTGCAAGGTGCCAGTACGGTCAGAATAAATCTGAACACAATATTCACCGTTCTGGTCCAGTCGCAATACCCGATAAAGCTGAATCTCTTTTAAGCTGAACTCATCACTCGGATCTACAATAGAATCCTTTTCAGCGAGAACCACCAAAGCTGTCTTAAAGTGAGCACCAACCTTGCGCACACCCCAGTTGATAATGCTTAAAGTTTTGTAGTGCACCACAGTCGGCAGAATGCCTAAACGTTCAACCTCAGCAACCGAAGTCGCACCATCTGTCTGCGGATAATCCACAAATAGACCGCCACGGCCAGCATCAAGCAATCCACCTAAAGCACTTTGCATCAAGTGGTAGTAAGACTTACCAGTGCCATCAGCGTTATATTTTAAGAAATCCATACCATCAGGATCAAAGTTCGGGTCTTCTGAAAAGGCAATACCGATCAATTCCTGCTTAGTGTCCTTAGTGATTTCATACAGCACAGCACGATCACGATAAGCCTGATTGCGTAAATCATTCTCACGCTGATCTTTACTCACATTGATTTCAGGAAGATATAAAGCACCTGCCTTTTTCACTGCATTTGCACCATCACATAGATCGTGAACGACCTTCCAACGGCCTTCAAATTCAGTATATTTAGGATGTTTTGAATTGACTGCCATTTAGTACACCGTGCTTAATGAAATAGTTTTTGGTTGAATCTTCTTCGACATCGCCACAGCAAAATATCTAAATCCATCGGCACCATGCGAAGTATGGTCATGCAGAGGTTTATCCTTCCAGCAGCCTTTCTTGTCATCCCACTCTTTGCGATAGTTTTCCAGATGAGAAATACCTTCCTCACACTTGGTTTCGTCAAACTCACATCGAGGCAGGATTTCACGGGCTAATTCAATGCCGTCCATGATCCCAATATTAGGAACCACCTGGAACCGAACCGAGTATTTCACTCCATCAATCTCATAACCCTCTTTGGCAATATCAAGACGAGATTTACCATCGTTCATCAGTGAGCGGTTTTGAATGTCGTGTGGAGCATAATGTGCTGAATAGGTATAGCCGCGATCCTTCAAGACCTTGAAGTAATGACGCATGCCTTCGCCTGAGTTTTCGTAGTAATCAATCACCTGATAATGGTCATCACCAATCTTACGAATGAACCAGATCACCATAGAATCCGATACACCCAAATCCCAGAAGGTCATCACATCCAAATGAGAATTATCAGGCAATTCACCAATACGGTCATTCTCGTACAAGAATTTGAATTGCTTCTTGTAGTAAGCGCCCTCTACTGACTGAGCAAAGGCTTCCGATGGAATAGATGGATACTCACGCTTAATATCTTCACCGAGCGTTTTCTCTTTCTGCCAGTACCATTGCTGCTGCTCTGGTGTGGTATGGATGTTGTATTTGGCTTTTAGTTCAGCAAAGTAATCTTTTAGGCGCTGCGGAATCTCAGCTGTAACTGGCAAAGCATAATCATGATTTTTCCACCATGAAAAGAAAAAGAACTTCCAGTCCAGGATGCCAAGTGTTCTGCCTTGTAGCTGTAACTTCTCAGCGGTCTGGCAGTAGTCATAGAAATAACCAGACTTACCTTCGGCAGTAGATTCAAGGGTGATCTTTCCACCTAAGCCAACCGCCTCAAAAGCACCAGTGACAATCTCACGGGCCTTATCCGGGTACTTGGCACAGATCTTACCAAACTCAGAAATATGTAACCGCTTAAGTGTTCCACCACGGAATGATGTGCTGACTGTAACCGACCCACCTTTGGAAAATACAAGCTCTTCCTTGGTTTCAATACTCAGTGGATTGGCTGCACGTAATGGGTGTGGCAGCTTCTCATAAGCGTATTTGACCTTTTCCCGAAACAGACGTTTAGCATCATGCAGGGTATGTGCAATCAAAGCACACTTATCAGACATGAACAGTGCGGCATCCAACTGGATAATACACATCTCAGTCGTAAAACCGAGCTGACGCGCTTTCAGGATAATGTTTCTCGACCACTCATTCTCAAAGTATTCAAGCTGCTCAAGTGTCATCTTGAACTTGACTTCTTTGCCGTTTTTATCGGTAATTTTATATAAGTTATTTAAACGCCAATGCTGATCAATAAGTTTTGCTCTATGCTCAGGTTTAAGCATATGCCCTCCTTATTAACCTTCTTTGCTTAGCTCATCCATTAGGTCTGAAATAGACTGAATCTCGAGTTTTCCTGAATGCTCCACTTTGTCTTTAAACGCACCAACAGAAACATGCTTGCCGAGTAATTCAAGGTTCTTAACCTTGTCAGGCCATTTGATTTTCTTAAGCCAGCCCGCCTCATCTTCGAGGCTGATAGTTTCAATATTTGATATATACTGCCGCCAGATCTTGGGCCAGTCTTTAATCGGCTTCACATTGCCGTTGTCATCCATGATGTCCAAGACATCCATCTGGTCAATTTCGACTAGGCGCTTTAGGACATAATCAGCGTCAATTTGGGTGCGTTCTTCTCGCTTTGCTTGAGCTTCTGCAATTGCTCCTGAAACACTAACATTTGCTAACAAGCGACTACCTTGCTCATTAGCCGTTCTTTCACTATATCCCGCACGAATTGCAGCCTGAGTAGCGTTTAGGTCTATCAGATATTCTTCGACAAACCTTTGCTGTTTAGGCGTTAGGTTCGCCATGTTTCATCTCCCACGCATACATCAAATCATCAGGCGTTTGTAGATAGCACCCATGCTTATTGCAGAATGCGTGAATGTCGTTTAAATATTCAGTGAATTGTTTTGTATTGGCTTCGGTTGTGCTCATCTTGTCCGCCATTTCATTAGCAATCTTGTCGTATAGTTGCTTTTCAGAAAGACCTAATACTTGCTCAAGATTATTCATGACCGAAATGGTTTCTCGATACATCCCAACATCATCACGCTGAAAGATACGAGCCAAGAACTTTCTTCTGAAAAATATATGCTCTGAGTCTTTATCACTGCCTATATGTTTAGCCCATTGTGTCACCCAGAGCCAATACAGTTTATTTTGAGCTTCACTTCTTTTACTTTGCTTTTGATCAATCACCACCCTTAACGGCTTACCCTCATTAATCGCCTGAGTGTAATTGGTGTGCATGTAGTTAATGGCTTTGGTGATGTCGGCATGACTCTGGATAGGAAACACGGCTTTTTGCATTTCCTATCTCCTTAATTTAGTTTTGGTCGGCACCTCTTGCGCCTTTCCACACCATATAAGACTTATCCAAATCAACATCAAGAAATTCATCATTCTCGATGTCATAATCAAAAGCAGGCATTAGCACAGCCTGCCCTCCATTAATCATCTCGGTATGTGCATAAGCCATATTTTCTTCATACCAGTCTTTAAATTTTTGAGCTTCTTCTGGCAGCCCTTCTTCACCATCTTCAATAATATTTTCTTCAAAACACATGTTATTTTCCTTAAGTTAAAAAATCTCTTTATCTTCCATCACCAACATCTGATTCACTCTCACCAACCACTTCTCAAACATGGCTTCACTCTCTATCCGATTACCCAATTCAAAACGGTCGAATGCAGCATGGCATTTAAAACAAAGGGAAACTGTGAATAGGTCTGAGCTTTTAATCCCTCTACCCTTACCATGCTTGGCACTATTTGAATGAGCAGCCTGGCTGTGAGGATTACCGCACCGAATGCATGGCAGCTTTCTAATTGCTGCGAGTCTTTTGGGGTTGCGCATTTAACTGATCTTCTATGCCGTGGATCTGCTTGTTTACCTTACGAAGTTCAGCACCACACATTTCTTTAAATGCATAGCTTGAAAACAGATGGTTGTAATTCATCAATCGGCTACGATTCTTTTCGAGTACTTCTAAATTCCGTTTTGCTTCTATTGTGTCCATAACCACCACCAATAAGAAAAGAAAAACCCCTCAACATCTAGAATGCGAGGGGCTTTGATTGCCGTAATACGTCCGGCGAATTCGCTATATAGTAAACAAAATGGATTTTTTAATGAAACTTCGCTATATGGCTAATCTATTTTAACTTTCCCACACTTCCGGCATTCAGCCTGATTAAAGATATCAGACTCATAATCATAGTGATGAAAGCAGAATAGGCGTTTTAGGAATTGGAGCATGTGGATCTCCTTTTTGACTGATTCTTTGTGTTAGTGAAAATGTCAGAATATTTCTATTTATTTTCAATGTATTGCTTTTTGATTAATTAAATATTTGTCAAAACTTTTGTCATATTTCAGGCATTAAAAAAGCCCTCTCCGCGGGGCCAGGCGCTACTCATTAATCCATCATCTCGAAATGGGCTACCGATCTGACTTCTTAACTTTCGTTCTGTATGGGTCGGGTTGTCATCCCAGATCTAGTATTTCTCTTAGGCCCACTCAGTACGTGACGAAATCGCACTGGATTCAAACCAATTTATACGGCTGGTTTCTGCATCGCACCGTTTGCGCTGATAGCCGAGCAAGTTAATACACAGCGTCACAAATCCAAGTTACCAATCGGCTGACGTTATTTCATAAGATCACCAATGACTTAGGTTTATAGGAAATTTAGGCATTAAAAAAGCCCACCATTTGGCGAGCTTCTTAGCACTTGGTCACTTTTGTATAGAACGACCAGTCTATAAATATCTTATGTTATATGGGGCTTATTTGTCAATTAAGCTTTTCTCAAATTTTTCCGATAGATATCTGCATAAAAATCTATTTCATCGCGCATGTCTGAAAGCATAATTTCTACCATGTTTTCCAGATAAGCATAGTGCTCACGATAGGTGCGCATCTTCATTTCTGTAATACCGAAGAAGCGTAATTTATCCTCAGATTTAAAATTACCCATATCTCGAAGGCTTAAGAATAGCGCCATCTTTGCAACCTTAAATGCAAAGGACTTAAGGTCAAATCGAATGCGCTGTACATCCTTTGATAGTGCCTGATAAAGCATGGCAGCCAAATGATGATGCAAAATATTGTAGGCCATTGTATTGTCGCGATAATCGCCCCACACCAAAATTTCACAATATGCTTTTGTCGCCTGGTCATCGATTGAAGCAATAGCACCGCAGCGATCTTCCCATGTAATTGGCTCCAAACTACCACCTCCCACACTAGGCTCATAATTCGCAGTCTTTGCCCGTAACTGCTGCCCCAACCATTCAATGTTTGTCATCTTTTCAGCTGCCATCGCATTCATCCCTATTCCCTCTTAAACCCTTAACTTTTCAACTTGAATAATCAGCTTCCCGCCTTTTTCTGATGGCAACCGCTTCACGAGCAATTCATCCACCTGGGAATCATCCAAAATCAACCCACCTTTCGACAAAGCATCGAAGCATGGTTTTACGATGTTATCGATGTCGCGTATTTTCGCATCAGGTGGCGCGTATTCGATCTTTACGCGAACTCTACCCTGATACCCTGCCGGCTCGATAAAGCGCTTCATAACGTCAATAAAGTGGATTGCACGCTTACTTAATCGATTGGTCTTGTTGGCCCCACGAATCCAGTAGTGATTTACTGAAGGAGGTGTGATTAAAACTTCACACCAGAGCAATTCATCATTCATCACACCAAATCCCTTCCCTTCGACCAGATGGGCTGGAACCTTTGGCATTGGATCTGGATTGGATTTCTTTTTCCCTGACTTGGCTGTTACACCAAATCGAGGACCAATACCGGCTTTTCGTGCCTGTGCTGCGGTGATACGGAGATTAGTCATTGGCACCTCGCAGGGCTTGTTCCTTCTTAACCAAATGAGAAATTGCTTTCCGAACCTTGATGCTAAGTTCCTCACGCTTCCAGGAACCAATAACAGCAGCTCTCATTCGACTTAATGCATAGACTGCTTTTAATCGGTTCTGCAACTCATCCCTTTCCTTCTTCTTCTCGATATAACAAGCCTCCATGTTGTTGAGCTGGGCTTTTAGGTTGTCGATGATGGCTTGTTGTTCTTGCCATGCTTTACGAGCACCAACAATCTGAACAGGGCTTAACTTTTCATCTATGCAAAACTTCTTAAAATCATTCATCTCTCAATCACCACTGTAGTTGGGCTGATATGATTCCGAATATCACTTACATAATCCGTGCGGTCATGGTCGGCTAGAGCGGCGCGGAGGTCGCTTAATAAAAACATCTCACCTTCCGGCCATCTAAAAGCAGAATTCCAATACCCATCCCAAACACTCCAGACCCCATAATCATTTTCTTTAAAATGAGAGTTGGTATTTGCGTGCGTTGTACCAATAGGCGCCCCATCCACAATTTCCCGCATTTGTTCGATTGTTAAGTTCATCCCTTTACCCCTCGCTCATTGCTTTCCACTTCAAGCATGGCCCACTGAATTTCATCCCACTTTGTTAAAGAAATACCCTTTTCCATTTGCGATATTTCCGAGACATATTGCTTTGAGCAGTTAAGCTTTTTAGCCAGCGCCATACCTCTACCGCGTCTTTCTAATAACCATTCACGCAAGGCTTTATTTAGACTTTTCATCCCTGTACTCCAAATAGCTGTTTGGTTTTGTCTGTGACCCTAAACCCTTCAGGCAATTGCTTATCACCAGAGATATAGCCAGCTTCTTCCAATTGCTCCACAAACGTTCTGGCAGGTCTAATCGTTCCACCAATCCAGCCATGAATCTCTTTCACCGAAGTTCGACCGGATTTAGCCAACATGCGACGCAATACCAGAATCATTTTTTCACCCTGTTTGACCGCATGCTTTGACGGCACCCAATCCACGGTTTTATTGTCTAATGGGTCTTTCATGCGGCACCTTCCTGCACAACTACTTTGATTTCAGCTCTGAGATCCTTGAGCCATATGTAATCGAGATAAACCTTGTCTAAATCCATGTAAGGCAAAAACTCATGTTTCTTTTCGTGGTACAGGTACACATGGCCATCAAGTACGGAAAAGTATTTTTGCAGTTGAGGAAAATAACCTTCAGGACATGGGGCATTTGTCAAAACCAAAGCGGCAATCATTTCAGCCGAGCCTTGTCCGCCGCATTTTTCAATTAAACTCACACCCCACCCCCTGCGCTTTCCTTAAAACCTTTAATCTTCTGTTTAGCTTCCTCCAGGTACTTCTTAAGCTCATCACCTTGAAGCGGTTGAGTGTCTTTAGGTGAAGACCCATGACCCCAATCACCAAGATCAACTACCATCTTTTTCTCGATGGCCTTAGGACGCTCCCAGACTGCTTGCTGTTGCCCCTGTTCGGCATATTCCTTAACTACGTCCACATAGTTGTCTTTAAATGCCTCATACGCTAAATAAGAGGCTCTATCGACATTCTTTGCCCACTGGATCTCAGCAAACATTTCATAACAGCGGTCATACGCTTCTTTTTCAGCATTTGTGATTGCATGGGTGTTATCACCAAGCCATTTCACGATATTGCCAAGCGCTGCATGCTTTCCTTTGAATGAATCAACAAAACGCTGTTGCTCAGTACCAAAACCTGTAATGCCAAGGCACCATTTGCGAAACATTGCTGGATCTGGACAAAAGCCGTTATCACGAACCATGCGAAGGCCTAGATCAATTTCCTCTCTTGAAAGGCCTTCAATACAGATTTTCATTGCATGACCAATTGCTTCAACCGGCATACCTTCAAATGTTTTTTCAAAGGAACGTGGAGCAATTGCTTTGAAGATTCCAACCAGCTGACCTGTCTTGATTGGCTGAACCGCAGTTTGTTGATTAGTAACCATAGCTGTCATTGCCCTGCTCCTCTTTTGCGATCAACTGTTGAATTTCATCCCAGCGAGATGGTTTTTGGTTTTGTTGTCCGGGTGTGAATTGCTGCTTTGGTGCAAACAAACCTTGATAGTTGCCAGTGATTGAAGTTTTCAAAGACTCATTGCTGCCATCAAATCCCCATTTCTGGAAATCTTTGTAAATCGCATTCAGGGCATTTTTGGTCAGCTTTGTTTTTGCTGTTTGAGAGCGACTAGAAACGTATTGTTCCCAAAGAGAGAAATCACAGAGAAATGAAAATCTTTCTGAAGTCAGTTTGATCACTTCGTCATAAGATAATTTACGAGCCTTGTCTTTACGCTCAGCTTCGGCTTTTGCTTTTTCCTGTTTTACAAAGAAAGGAAAATTATAAAAGTTAGCTTCCAAAGGTTTTTTAGAGCGAAGCGACTTAATTAATAGTTCTATAGATAGAGTTCTATAAGTTAGTTCTATTGTGTCTTCAGTTATGGAAGTGGTTAGCGCTTCACTTTTGGAAGTGGTGCGCTTCACTTTTGGAAGTGCTTCACTTTTGGAAGTGGTACTTTTGTTTTGAAAGTGCTCGACCAATGAAACCTCATTAATCTGGTATTCATTCCCCTTGCGACTGTTCTCGCTAACAATAGAAATCACACCTAAATCAAGTAATTCCTTAAGGCCTCTTCTAACGGTTGCGGTGCCTAATTTTTTAGAGCCTTCGAGCTTTCCACCTTGCAACTGTGAATAGCTCACATGGTCGGTTATCTTGTCCTTAAAGCCGTTAATACGATCCTCAAGTTCTGCATAGACATTTTTTGCTGCATCACTTAAAAAAGGTCGCACCTCATATCGGTATAACCGACTGGACATGACATAGCCTTTTTCAAACTTGTCAGCCATTTTTTTACCTTTGGAGAATTGGACAATATTGTCCTCATGTTTTTTTAGGGCTGTCATGCGGCTACTCCTTGCTCTAACCACTTCGCAATGCGAGTAATTAATTTTTGAGTAAGTTTTACCTGTGTGAATACCTTTTCACCCGATTCAAATAAGCGGGGTGCAGAGGTCACAACATGAATAAGCTTTTGATCAACAGATTTTTGATAAGCCTGAATTTTTCCGTGCTGGTCACGGTATACCACCTTGTGATCAATTAGGTATTGCACCAACTGGTTTTGACCCACCTTGAGAACCTTTGCAGATTCACGGATACCCAATACATTGGTGCAGTCAGCAATGCGATCCAAGCCTTTGGCTTTTGGCTCTAGGACTGCGACTTTTTGAGTAAGTTCAATATTAAGTTTGGCTTGTACTTCGATTGCTTGAAGCAGGTGTGCTGGGTTGGTGATGTCAAAGCTATTTTTAGCCTTAAGCGCTTCTTCCATTGCGGTCATGTGGTCAAACACTTGAGCTTGTAACTCATAGCTATATGACATAGCCATGAGGCAAGCTTCGCGTTTTGGGAAGTTGTAGATATGGCGCGTATTGTTGTTGCCATAATTTTGCGATCCGATAAATTTCGGAGCGTGACCCTCACCTAAAACACTCGGCACTTTCCGCATAAAGTCATCATGACGAAGTTCTTTATATGGTTTTTCGGTAGTAGCAACTTCTTTACGATGAATGTTAATAAAATCAACAATCTCAGGTGATGACATTGTTACTTCGTTTATGTTAAAATTTCCTTGTGTTAACATATTCATGTTTACTTTCCTGTCAGTTAGTGAACAACCGGAAAAGCCTGATCTCGTAAATCAGGCTTTTTCTGTTTCTGGGTTATCAATACAAGCTTGGATTTGTTTATCCAGCTCAGCTAATGCAATGTGCATCTGGTGAATCACTTTAGACATGTCGCGCACTTCACCTTGAGTGATACGGCCATCTGCCATAATTTCGCGGAACATGCTCATCACATCACCGCCCTTCATGCCGATGCACAGCACTTTGTCTGTCAGCGACATATCACGGCATTCAGGAATCTCAGGTAAATCAATTGCCACCTTCTCGTGTTCAGCAGACAAAGCTTGCAAAATACGGAAATCACCAGTCAGCGCCATAAGCTTTGAAGCTTCAGCAAGTGTTAAGTGATGGGTGTCTGTATTTGGATTTACCTTGCTGTTTAGTACGGCTGGGCTTTTGATCCCCATCCGTGGGGCTAATGCTGATGCACCGCCTGGGTGATCGTGCACTGTGTTGTATGCTGCGTCCGTTATGTTCATTTATGATTCCTTTGAACGTATTTGTTTAAATTCAAATGCTTAATAATTGGTTTAAGCGGTTAAGAGCGATTGCGTGGGAACTTCTCGAACAATCCTGTAGGAAATTCCCGGTATAACAGCCATGATTTTTCCAACAGAGGGATCTGGAACGTATTCACCCCACTGATTAATCGCTTGAGGGGTAATGCCAATTTCTTCAGCTAGGCGCGATGCATTTTTAAAATGATCAAGAGCGTCGCTGGTTTTGATAAGTACTCTCATGCCTAATCTCGAAAGTATGCTTTATTATTAAAGTGTACTTTAATACATTTTTGCAAGCAAGCTTTATTAATATTGTTGTAAGCTGGCTTTAAATTTAAAGTGAATTTTAATATGAGCACTCTTGAGGATCGGATTAATCAAGCCATATCCCACTTCTTGTCCAAAAATAAACTTAAGAAGTTGGACAGAGCTGCTATGGCCAAGTATTGCGAGGCATCTGTGGCTGCTGTTGGCCAATGGATCAATGGCAAAACAAAGTCGCTCGATAGCTTTAAGAATGCTAAAGCTGCCCAGTTTCTAGGTGTGAATCCTCACTGGTTGGCTGGTGATCCAAAATACGGAATGCTTGATGCATCAAGTGATCAAAAACTTGATAACAATATCGACTTATCTCAAAAAATCCCTCTTGAGGGTCGCCCTGTGCCTGTTATTTCTTGGGTTGCGGCTGGATCGTTTGAGTCTATTGAAACTGTCTTGAAAGATGTGGAGGTAGAGGAATATTTACCACCAATTAAAGAGTGTGGGAAAAATGGCTACGGTTTGGTTGTAGTTGGGAACTCCATGAAACCAGACTTTAAGCCAGGTGATCGTATTTATGTAAATCCAGATATTCAGACATTCGATTTACAGACAGATGACTTGGTAATTATTGCTTGCTGTGGTGAAACCGAGGCGACATTTAAAAAGTTAATTATTGAAGGTGGTGATAAGTATCTTCAACCACTTAACCCTGATTGGCCTGAGCAAATTATTAAGCTAACAGAAGATTGTCGCTTGGTGGGCAAAGTTGTCGGGCTATATAGAAAACTTTAATTAAAAAGTAATTTGCCAATTAAGGTAAAGATAATATCCCAGGGGGAAACTATGGATAATTTTGTACAACGATTAAAAAACCATATCGAGCATGTAAAAAAAGTAGGTGTCCACTGCTCAACGGAAGAGACAACGAAGCAAGCGCTGATATTACCTTTATTGGATATTTTGGGTTTTAATCCATATGACCCCACAAAAGTTCTTGCGGAATTTGCAGCTGATTTCCCGGGAGTTAAGGCAACTGAGCGTGTAGATTACGCGCTATATTGCAATGGTCAGCCTGTAATGTTTATTGAAGCCAAGCCTTATGTTGCAAATCTAACCAATCATGCGCCACAACTATCAAGGTATTTTAACAGCAGCCTGGGTGTAACTATTGGTGCTATTACAAATGGTCGTGAGTGGAGATTTTTTACAGATCTAATCAACACTAATGTTATGGATGAAAAGCCATTTCTAACAATTGATTTTACAAAAGCTGACCCTGAAGATCTGACACAGTTAGCGGAATTTAAACATGACAACTTTCATGCGGAAAAGTTAAGATTTTTTGCAGAAGAAAATCAATATATCCAGCAATTTAAAACTGTAATTAAGAAAAGTATTAATGAAGTTGATATTGATTTTGTAAGATATGTTGCACAACAAGCAAGCATACAACGCCAATTGAATACTAAGTTTCTTGAATCCATACAACCATTTGTTCAGCAAGCGGTACAGCAGGCTATTAGTGATACAGTCGTTAAAGGCCTATCCTCACCAACAATTATTACCGCACAGCCAATTGAGCAGAAACCGACTGAAAATCAACCTGAAGTGAATCAGGTAATACCAGAGTCCGATTTTATTGTGCATCCCGACAATGAAAAAATCATCACCACAAAGGATGAGCAAGATTTACTGCGTATTGTGACGGAGTTATTCCCAGGAGTTGAGATTGAAGGGCGTGATACTGAGAGCTATTACTCTGTTCTATATCAAAATAAAAATAATAGATGGTTGTTTAGATATGACGTGAATCGCAAGCGTCCTACTATTCAGTTTAATGTGTCGGTTGATGAAGCGCGCAAAACTGAACTGGAACGCGCTGGCCTGGAGGTTCAAAACAATGGTCAAATCTTTATAGAAAAGCCAGAACACATTTATCGAATGGTAGGCATTCTAAGGGATAGTCTTGAATATTGCATGAATGATGAAAATTTCAAACGCGCTTCTAGTTAGTAACTGTTAATAATAAGCTTTACCAAACCCGCTATATGCGGGTTTTCTTTTATCTATCAAATCACAAATTAAAGCAAAGTTTATAAATATAATTAAAGTGTGCTTTACATAATCTATTTATTAAAGTATGCTTTAATCATCAAGTAAAAAAAGCCCCAGCGTAGCGCGAACTACCTGAGGCCTGACCCACACCCTAAACTGTGAGTGAAATTATTATGAATACAAAAGTTGATGAAGGCAAGTTGATTAGCGGGAAAGATGCGCTGATTGCTTTAGCGAATGGCGAGGAAGTTGAACTACAAGCACCTGGTGATATGAATTGGTATGACTCAACTCAATGGACTGTTGGAGAATTACTTTGTTTTAAGGGGCGATTCCGACTAAAACCACGCACTATTACCGTCAATGGGATTGAAGTTCCTGCGCCTTTTGAACCGAAAGATGGTGAGACGATTTTTATTCCTGTTAACTTTCTAGCGCAAGGCTATATGGAGTGTAAATATCCGACTTTTGAAAAACATGTTTTTCAATTTGGAGTGTGGCGCACCGAAGAAGAAATAAAGCAAGTCGTTGCAGCGCTTCGTCAAATATTCGGAGGCAGCCATGAATAAATTCCTCCTACTACCTTTAGCCCTAACGCTATCAGGCTGCCTTGCCCAAGCTGAATCTATCGAAGATCAGCCGCAAGTCGACATCGCTGCAAAGCAATACGAAGTTCAAAGCGTAAATTGCAATCAGATCTGTGTTGCTACTGTCAAAGCTGATGATTACAACATCTATGTCGAGTATGCCTTGGATGATGGCTCAGTCGAGTTCTTAGACATTCTTAATGTCGTACGTCATGAGGAAGCGGTTAATGCATACGTTGATCGTTATGAGATTGAAAAGATTAATGCTGCGATTGTTGGGGGTGTGAAGTGAATCAATTTCAAATCGAGCAATATGCTGGCATTGATCAAGCAGTTGCGAAACACATGATGCACAGCAGAACTGCTAAAGCAAAAAATGCTATGTCACTTCTAAAAATGTGCGTTTCACTCCCTGAAAACTGCGCTCTCACGCTTCTTAAGGAGGCTGTTGCTGACTGCAAAAAAGAAATGAATGAGGTGCCAGCATGAACGCAATAGCTCAATTCTGTGGATGTGGTGCAGCAATGCGACCTATCAGCCACATCGGAAATCAGTCTTTATTCCTGTGCCGTGATGGTCATAGCACCAAGGTAATTGACTGCAAGGTGAATGAAGATTTCACCCGTGATTTGTACTTCTCAGACCTGCCGAGCTTCAAAGTGGATCTGGATATTTCGATTGAAGATAACGTGCTGACTTTTGGTTTGTATCGTCAGATTGGTGAAAACCTGTATGCAACGGCTGATTGTTCAATGGCTGTATTACCTCACACGATGACGCAAATGCGTAGTCAGAATGGTGATATGCGATATGCCGAGCCGGTGGATATTGATTCTTGGCTTGTGGTGAAAGATACACCTGTGACTCTGCTGGATGTCTTTAATTTTGAAGCTGAGGAAGGTCAGACATTTGCGCTGACGGATGAGCAAATTAAGGAATTACAGCGTCTTGTGAATGAATACGCGGAACAACTATTTGAAGAGGTGGTTTGAGATGGAAAAATTCGAATTAGAAATTGCAGACCAAAATATTGTTGTTGCTGCATTTAAGACACCAGGCGGCACCACTGAACTATTCGAGCGTATTGCTCAAGAAGCGCGTTCGCATGTTCCAGATGTAACCACTAAAAAAGGCCGCGATCAGATTGGTTCACTCGCCCTGAAAATCAGCAAATCCAAGACCTTTATTGAGAAGTGTGGAAAAGGATTGGTTGCTGAGCAAAAGGCCCAAATCAAAGTTATTGATGATGACCGCATTGCGACTGTTAAGAAATTTGATGAACTTCGCAATGAAATCTTGGCACCGCGCGATGCTTGGGAGCAGGCTGAAAAGGATCGTGTGGCGAAGCATGAGCAGTTTATCGCTGAAATCAAAGAAGCTGCTGATTATGCAAATGAGGTCGACTCTGGCGGTTTAAAGAATCGCATTACTTTTGTTGAAGGAAAGAATATTGACTCATCCCTTGAGGAATACGAAGAACAAGCCAAGCTTGCCAAATTTGAAACACTGGAAGTACTACGCAAGGCATTGGTGACACGCGAAAAATACGAAGCTGAACAAGCTGAATTAGAGCGCCTGCGTCAAGCTGAAATACTTCGCCAGCAACAAGAACGTGAAGCTCAAATTGCCCGTGAAGCTGCTGAAAAAGCCACTCGCGAAGCAGAAGAAAAAGCACGTTTTGAAGCTGAACGTGTTCAACGTGAAAAGCGTGAAGCAGAACAGCGTGAAGCTCGATTGAAAGCTGAAAAAGAAGCTGCTGAGTTACGTGCTGTGCAGGCTGCTGAAAATGAACGTAAGCGTATTGAAGCTGAACAGTTTGCTCAGGCTGAGGCTGAACGTAAGGCTGAAGAAGCACGTTTGGCTGATAAGGAGCATCGTCGCTGGATTAACAATGAAGTGCTTATGGCTCTTAAAGAGCAAGGTTTTGATGAAGCGGCAGCTAAAAAAATAATTGCAGCAATCGCTAAAAACCAAATCCCGCACGTGTCAATCAAATACTAAGGAATAAGAATATGAATGCACCAGTACAAGCAAATTTAATCACAGCTCAAATTAATCAATTGTCTGAAATGTTGGGCTTGCACAATGTAGATCCGGCTGAACTTGAGCAAACCTTAATGCAGACTGCGTTTAAGTCTGATGCTCAAATAACTCGTGAACAGATGGGTGCGCTGCTAATTGTCGCTGGACAATACAAACTAAATCCATGGACAAAAGAGATTTATGCATTCCCGGACAAAAAAGGAATCATTCCAGTTGTTGGTGTTGACGGTTGGTCGCGAATCATTAACAGCAACCCAAGTCTGGATGGTATTGACTACCGCTATTCAGACAATATGATTCGCATGGAGGGGGCAAAAGCTGACGCTCATGAATGGGTTGAATGCGTGATTTACCGAAAGGATCGTGCGCAACCTATCGTAATTCGCGAATACCTGGATGAGGTTTATAGAAAGCCATTTGTTAAAAATAACTATCAGATTGATGGGCCTTGGCAGACACACCCTAAGCGCTTTCTGCGCCATAAAGCCTTAATTCAATGTGCTCGTATCGCTTTTGGATACTCTGGCATTTATGACCAAGATGAGGCTGAGCGCATCATTGAAAGCCAAACAATGAAAACTATTCAAGGTGTTGATGAAAGTGTTATCCCTGATGGTTACGCTAACTTTGAAGCTGATCATTTAGCAGCACTGCAAAATGAAGCTCAACACGGCTCAGAGCGCTTGCAGGTTGCATTTACAGCCTTACCCAAAGGTGATTGTAAAAAATACTTCTGGACCACTCATTCAGTTGCTTTAAAACAGGTTGCTGAACTTGCGGATCAAGCCTTATCACGCCAAGGAGAAACCTATGACCATTCACCAGCGTAGTGAAGACTGGCATGCAGACCGGTGCGGAAAAATCACTGCAAGCCGAATCAAGGATATCGATGCCAAGCCAATTAAAGGCAAAGCACACAATGCCCTAACCTTAACTATTCTGACTGAGCGCCTTACTGGCGTTCAGGAGGAAACTAAAACCACAAGCCTAATGCAATGGGGTATTGATCAAGAGCCTTATGCGATTGCTGCGTATGAAAATGAAACCGGTAATTTTGTAGTTGGAACAGGTCTGATTGATCATCCGGTTATCAAAATGAGTGGTGCTAGTCCTGATGGGTTGGTGGGTAAAGATGGGCAAATTGAGGCTAAATGTCCAAGCTCTCAAACTCACCTGAATACCGTTTTAACTAAAGAGGTGCCTGCTGAATATGTGCCACAGATCACCTGGCAATTGGCTTGTACTCGTCGCAAGTGGTGTGACTTTGTGAGCTATGACCCTCGCCTGCCTGAGCATTTGCAACTGGTGGTTATCCGTGTATTTGCAGAGGACTTGGATATTGCGGGTATTGAGCAGTCAGTGATTCGGTTCAATCAAAAAATTGACCAGATCATTGCTGAGTTGGATCCGCAGAAGGTGGCAGCATGAAATTCTTAAAAATTGAAAACAAGATTTTGAATATTGAGCAGATTAAATCCGTTACTGAAAACCTTGTAACTGTTGGTTATTCAAAAGAAGCTGATGATTCTCCATTCAGTGATCCAATAAGAGAGGTTCAGGGCATCATGGTCCACATGATCAATAGCTCCGAGTTTGAATATTTTGTTTTTGAAAGCGAAACCATTGAATCATTTTATGAAAAATTGGTGGCAGCATGAAAATTAAAGAAGGTGGTGGGATGGGTATTCAAAACACATACCCAGAATACGATGATTGGCTAAAAACCAATATGCAAAAACTATTTGAGTCAGTAGAGCTTCTACCAAAAGAAGAAGTTAGAGACATTATTGAAGTTGCGGGTCGAGCAATTTGGCAAGCAGCCAAAGCTCAAGCGGTGCCGGAAGGGTTTGTGGTTGTTAGTCAGAAAGACCTACTCGAACTAACCATTGCTATAAATGCAGTTGACCTAGCAACACATACTGAAAGTAAAACAAATGAAGTGCGTGAAATGTGGCAGCAGGTTGCACTCAAGTTGATGGCGCTAGGTATATCACAGGAGCCGGCCAATGACTGAATACAAGATTACAAGCCTTAAAGACCTGCTGAATATCCCTGTGGATCGAGTTGATGATTGCTTGGATGAGTTAAAAGATGGTTTGAAATTGATGCATGCTCAAATGGTGGCTTTTGAAATCCCTGTGACTGACGCTGTATTTGATAGCTTCACTTGGAAAGATGATGGTGCGAAAGATATGACTAGTAATGCGCATTTTTCTTGTGGTGGTGTTGTTCAAGTTAAGGTAGATCGAAATGACTGAAATTCAACTAACTAACATTCAGTTCGCCCAGCTCCAGATCGACAACCTTGTGGCCAAAGACAAGCCATACAACGAAACATGGTCTCCCGGTGATGTTGGCTCATTCAATGCGATTTTAAATGCAGTGGATTATGACAATGAGTTCACATATCACATGCGCGGCTGGTCACGTCAACGAGTTAAAAGTGGTACTGGTGGGATTATCACGGTAGATGAAAGTAATGCGGATAAGTTGTATCACCTATTCACCTGCTATTTGAATAAGTTGCCGAGCGGTGTGGTGTTAGCTTTGGGAGAAGTGTCTTGAAAGCGAATGAGTTTTTTAAAAAGCATGGCTGGAATGACACAAAAGTCATGATTGAAAGCCCATTTGGCTTGGGTGAATATGAGTATCTTTGGGATGACCTAAAACGCCTTGTTGAAAGTCATGAGTTGGTGGCAAGTTGGGGTGGTTTGGCTGATGCCAAGGTGGCGGTAAAGGTTAGTCGCCACAAGAAATACCTGAAAAGAGCCATTGCGGATGTAGAGAGTTGTATGGAGGTGAATCAATGACAGCAATGGCAAATATGGGCAGCTTGGTTGTTGCCCTGCCACCTTCAGACATTTGGTTGACAGATGATCAGGCGGCAGAATTTTTAGGATATGGTGGTGTGCATTTCAAGGCATCCATTATTTGCTTAAAAGGTTTTCCAAAACCAAGGTACATCACAGAAACCACAAAAGGTCGAAGATGGAATTTAAAAAAATTATCTGACTGGCTAGAAAGTAGGCCGGAAGATTTAAAAAAAGCAGTAGGCAGACCCCGCAAAATATAGCGGGGTTTTTCTTGATTAAAATATGGATTACGCCAGAATTACGCCAAAGGTATTACAAGTTATTGATTTTATAAGTAGTAGTGGTGCGCTCAGCGGGACTCGAACCCACGCCACAGGCTTCGGAGACCTGTACTCTATCCAGTTGAGCTATGAGCGCTTATATGAGGAGTGCGCACATCATAACAAAAAATCGCATAAGGTAAACAACTATATATAAGCTAGTAATTTTAGTGACTACGCTTTGAACAATCTTCTCACACCTTTATAAAAGAATTCCCACTCAATCACTTGGCTTATTTATACAGATCACTCACAATATCTCAATTTTTCACCATTTGAGATCTCCATGACTGATGCATTGACCTTAAGGGATTTGTCAAAGACCTATCACAATGGCTTTCAAGCATTAAAAGGTATTAATCTGGATGTACCAGAGGGTGAGTTTTATGCCCTGCTCGGCCCGAATGGTGCAGGTAAATCTACAACCATCGGCATCATTAGTTCCTTAACAAGAAAAACCTCTGGGACTGTTGAGGTTTTTGGTCACAACTTGGATACTCACCCTTCTGAAGCGAAACAGTGTTTAGGCGTAGTACCACAAGAATTCAACTTCTCCCAGTTCGAGAAAACGTTCGACATCCTTGTTACACAGGCGGGTTATTACGGTATTCCAAAGAAAATTGCTCAAGAACGTGCTGAAGAATATTTAAACAAACTGGGTTTGTGGGAAAAACGCGCTACACAGGCACGTATGCTTTCAGGCGGGATGAAACGTCGTCTGATGATCGCCCGTGCCATGATGCATGAACCAAAACTGTTAATTCTGGATGAACCAACGGCGGGTGTCGATATCGAGCTGCGTCGCTCGATGTGGGACTTTCTGAATGAGATGAACAATAAAGGTACATCAATCATTCTGACCACTCACTACTTAGAAGAAGCAGAGATGCTGTGTCGCCGGATTGCAATCATTGACCGTGGTGTTATTAAAGAAGACACCACCATGAAGAACTTCCTCAATCAGCTAAATGAAGAATCCTTTATCTTCGATCTGGCTGAACCAATCGAACCTCTCCAGCTCGATATTATAGGGGTGAAGTTTAATCTGGTCGATCCAATGACATTGGAAGTCACTTTAGATAAAGCACATAGTATGAATGAACTGTTCCAGTTACTCGAAGCACAGAATATCCAAGTACGTAGTATGCGTAACAAATCCAACCGTCTTGAAGAATTGTTTGTGAAAATGGTTGAGAAAAACCTCAATGGAGCTGCGCAATGAATTTAAATCAGCTTGGCGTTGCCCTCTATACCATCATTTATAAAGAAATCCGCCGCTTTATGCGGATCTGGCCCCAAACCCTACTTCCACCTGCCATTACCATGACTTTATATTTCGTGATTTTTGGTAATCTGGTGGGTTCACGGATTGGAGAAATGGGCGGCTTTAGCTATATGCAGTTCATTGTGCCCGGTTTGATCATGATGGCGGTTATTACCAACAGTTATGCCAACGTATCTTCCAGCTTCTTTAGCTCTAAATTTCAAAAGAGCATTGAAGAACTGATTATGAGTCCGGTACCGCTACATGCAATCCTGTGGGGCTATGTTCTAGGTGGCGTGGCACGTGGTATTTTGGTGGCAATTATTGTGACCAGCATGAGTCTATTTTTTACTGACTTATATATTACTAACTGGTTCGTCACTATATATACAGTACTCGTTACTTCGCTACTGTTTTCATTGGGTGGCTTTATTAATGCGGTATATGCCAAATCCTTTGATGACATCTCGATTATCCCCACTTTTGTGCTGACTCCCCTGACTTATTTAGGTGGTGTATTCTATGCCATCAGTGTTTTAAGCCCTTTTTGGCAAAATCTCTCTTTAATTAACCCGATCGTCTATATGGTGAACGCATTCCGTTTCGGCATTTTAGGTCATAGCGATGTCAATGTTTCCATTTCATTGGCTGTGATTACCTTCTGGTGTGCTGTGTTATACGGTATTGCTTACTATTTATTGTCTCGTGGTTCAGGAATGCGTGAATAATGAGTGTAGAACATTCTCTTCTTGGTAAAGACACCAACTATCCAACAGAATATCAACCGGAGATTCTGTACCCAATTTCACGTGCACCTGCGCGTGAGAAATATGCTCATATTGAAGCTATTCAACAAGGTACGGACTGGTGGCATATTTTTGAAATATCTTGGTTAAATGCTGCCGGTGTACCACAGGTCGCAATTGGTCGAATGACTTTACCCGCATCTTCTCCAAATTTGATCGAATCCAAATCTCTTAAGCTGTATTTCAACAGTCTGAATTTTGCCAAGTTTGAGTCTAAAGCAGCTTTTATTGCGACAGTCGAACAGGATTTATCTAAAGCCGCTGAAGCGGACGTAAAGCTAGATCTGTTCCATATAGATGAGCTGGACATTGCCAAGCCTGAAGGAATCTGCCTGGATGAACTGATCCCAGAACGTCTGGAAAATCATCCTGATGCGACGTTATTGGCTCTAGATAATAAAATTGATGAAAATGTCGAAGTTCAGCTTTATTCACATTTATTAAGAAGTAACTGTCCAGTCACTGGACAACCAGACTGGGGTACAGTATTTATACGCTATCAAGGTAAAAAACCTTGTTATAAGAGCATATTGGCTTATATTATTTCGTATCGTCAGCACAACGGTTTCCACGAACAATGTGTGGAACAGATATTTGCCGATATCTGGCAAAATCTAAAACCGGAAAAGCTGATGGTATATGCGACCTATACACGCCGTGGTGGATTGGATATCAACCCTTGCCGTGTATCGGACTTCACATGGATGCCTCGCCCTATTCGTTTAGCGCGACAATAAGAAACATTGAGGTTTAACGATGCCTTTTTTTGGATTTATTCCTTCAGCAGAACTTTTAAATACAATTCAGACTGCACAGAAAAATAAAAACTCCAGCGAACCGCTGTATCCACTTCGTGACAAAACGGCATTAATGATCAATGATGAGATCATTGATGCCATTTTGACTGAGCTTGTACGCAAGTTCCCAGCAAGTGATAAGCGTGATACTGCGGAAAAACTGGCAGGATATATCAAGTCCACGGTAACAGTCTTGCTCAAGCAGTTACTGGGCAAAGCTCCCAATGAGGTGGTACGTGAATCCATTGCCTTTTCTGAACGCAGTCTGTTTAAGGATCCTGAAGGCAACATCCGTATCGGTGAATCTCTGGATGCCAATCTGGTCACTAACCTTAAGTACCAGTTTGCTGAAGTAAAAGCAGGCAATGAAATCGACAAACAGACCTTGAGCAATCTCTATAAGGAGTTTGGTGAGGCGACTGTACGTCATTTCATGGTGGATTTTAACAAAACCCTGGATCTGGGCATGATTAAACGTAAAGCGGCGGATATTGGTGCTTCTGCAGTGATCAAGGCAATCAACATTGCTGCTGATAAAATCATCCTGAAATTAAACAAGGATGAACTAAAGGCAATGGCGGAATACCACGATACTTTGTTCTATTCTTAATATAAGTTGATAAAAGAAGTCTGGCTGATGTCGGGCTTTTTTATTGCCAATGAAATAGCTTGTTACAGTAAATGCATCTTCACAAGAAAAATGCGTTAAAAATAGCCATACTTTGTCTCTTTTTGTCAAAGCAGTTGGATGTCATTATCCAGTCAATGTTATCTTTAATAGTCCTGAGCAATTGTGTTCTGTTTACAAGATTTTATCGATTTTTTGCCTCTTTTTTCGGGCATAAATAGAAGTGCAGGATGCCCCCTATTGCCAACTCATTCATGAAATTGGAAATCACTGTCAGATGTTAAAACCACATTTTTATAAAAAACTTAAACGACTTTCTCTGGTATTCGCTGCACTAAGTTTTAGTAGTTTTAGCCAAGCCAATGATTTCCAAACGCATCCCTCTTATTCCGCTTTTAAAATCAAAACCATGCAACAGTATGGTTTAAGTAATGAACAGATTGACTGGGCCATGAATGGTACACGCAATTTGCCGAATGTGCTGAGCATCATGAACCGTCCAGGTGAAAGCAAACCGTGGTATAGCTATAAAACCAATTTTCTGGCTGAAAGTACCATTCAGCGTGGTGTACGTTTTAAACAGCAGTATGCCGATACCCTGAATCGTGCTGAACAGCAGTTTGGTGTACCACAGGCGATTATTCTTGGGATTCTGGGAGTAGAAACCGGTTTTGGTAGCAACAAAGGTTCTTTTATCATCCGTGATGCATTAGCCACTCTTGGATTTAATGGTGATCGCCGCAATGAATACTTTCAGGATGAGCTTTCTGCTCTGATTGCCTGGTCATATAAAGATGGGGTGCCAACCAACTCCGTAGTGGGTTCTTATGCCGGTGCGATCGGTTATCCTCAGTTTATGCCAAGCAATATTCCCAAGTTTGGTGTCGACTATGATGGCAATGGTCATATTGATCTTCGTAACTCTGCTGTGGACGCTATTGGTTCAATTGCCAATTATCTGGCTCAGCATGGCTGGCAACGCAACCAGCCAATTGCTTTCCCTGCACGTTATGCTGGTTCAAATCCGGATGCAATAATTGCCAAGGACCTAACCCAGCCAACACCCTATGGTGTATTAAAAACTCAAGGAATTAGTCCTATGAATCCGATCGTAAAAATCGACGATCTGGATTTGGTCAATGTCATTCAATTGCAAGAAAATTATGGGCCGATTTACTATATTACTTATCCAAATTTTCAGGTGATTACCACCTATAATCGCAGCCGAATGTACGCCACTGCTTTGTGGTTGTTAGGTACAGAAATCGTGAGTCGATAAGACTCTTATTTACCGCAAGACACAAAAGTCAACAAATATTTATGAGAAACAGTTCAAATTTTGGACTTTTTTCATACCTTGTTACAATTATGGTTATTTTTTAACCAATTATTGTTTATTTTACGTTCTTTTCAAGACTATTTTAATTAAAGACTAGACAGGCTATTGCCGGCATGAATATTATCCATTTCGTCAAATGTAGTTGCATAAGTTAAATATCAGGCTCGTTTACTTGGTTTTTCAGCACTTTAGATTAACCTTTTGAACCCGCTGCTAGGAGTTGATTCGATGCATTCTTCAATCAAATACTTAATGGCCATTGCCACGACCGTCACACTGACGCAGTCGCAGGCAGAATTGGTCCAGTCATCATCATTAAATAATGATAATGACCGTTCGCGTGTTGCCACACGTGTTCTGAATCGTGAAGCTCAAAGCTTCAATTCAAACTTTACAAATTTAAACAGCCTTTCAATCACTGAGCGTTCTGGCGATAAAGTTCGTCGTGAAACGATTGCAGCTAAAATTGAAATCCCTGAAGATGAGCCTTCAGTGATTGAAAAACTGAACACTGTTGCTTCCAACACAGTTCGTAAATTCAGCCAGACTGGTACAGCATCTTGGTATGGTCGTCAGTTCCACGGTCGTAAAACGGCTAGCGGCGAAACTTTCGACATGAACGGAATGACTGCAGCTCACCGCAGCCTCCCATTGAATTGTTACATTCGTGTGACTAACAAGAACAATGGTAAGAGTGTGGTAGTGAAAGTAAATGACCGTGGTCCATTCCATGGCAACCGTGTACTTGATTTATCTTATGGTGCAGCCAAGCAAATTGGTATCACCAATGCGGGTACTGCCAAAGTTAGTATTGAGCGTGTACAAGGGCCAAACTCTTAAGATTTAGCTTATTAACGCATTTGACCAAAAGCCACAGATAATGTGGCTTTTTTTATGGAATGATTTGCTGTGCTTAAATTAGAACTTATTTCAGGTGTACTGTTACTGCTCTTATCCACCCTGCTCGTCTATTGGTCTTTCTCCAGTAAGCTGACTTCCTGACGAGTGCGTTTTGACCACCACCCTGTTCTGCTTTATATTTTAAGAAATAGAAGCAGCAGGAGTGGAAAATGAAAACTGTAACGGAATGGTTTGATGAATACAGCGACAGTCATCAGAACAAGACTAACAAGCTGATCCACTGGGTCTGCGTTCCCGCCATCTATTTTTCTATTATCGGTATTCTTGCTCACTTCAGTGCATTACTCACTGCATTATTGGTTGTCTTGGCGATGATCTTTTATACGCGTCTTGATATTGTATTGGCGGTTGCTATGGCAGCACTGACTTTAGTTATGGCCTGGTTGATCTGGATCCTGCCAGTTGGCGTCGGTTTTTATATCGGGCTATTTGTTTTTGCCTGGGTTGGCCAGTTTTATGGCCATAAAGTGGAAGGGAAAAAGCCTTCTTTTTTTAAAGACCTCCAATTCCTTCTTATTGGCCCGATTTGGTGCATGGATGCCTATCTAGGCAAACTAATTCCTTTTTGGAAAAGTCGCCAAATAAGCGAAATGAAGCGCATTTAGCGCTATTTCTCATTTTCCTTCATGGGAAGGACCTTATTGATAGGTTCTTCCTTGATGTTTTAACCAGCCATCAACATGTTTTCGGCTTGGATCATGATGGGTCCAATGAATGACCCCACCTTTTTCGCTATATTCATATTCACCAAAAAATTCGACCACGTCGCCTTTTTGAATATTTGAAATACGCGGTGCCAGATCAATATTATGAGCCACTAGCACGGTATGGCCATTGTTTAGTTCTAAAATAAACTTCTGATGACGAGATCCTTTATTATCATCTTTTAATATCGCAGTCACCTCACCCGCACCTTGAACTTGAATATCACTTTGTCTTTGCTAATAAGCCTGTTGTATACGTGCAATACCCGTATCTACCGTATTAATATTTGCACGATCAGGCTGCTGTTTATGTTGTTCAGTAGCTTCCTGTACAGGTGTGAAAGTATTGGTCTGTTGCCTGGACTCAGAAAGATCAAGTCCCAAATAAGCAGCAACCAGTAGTACGATGACTGCCCCAATCCCTATATTTGCTTTATTTGCCATCATTCTCCCCTGATCAGTAATGACTTAATCATAAAAAAAGCCCCATTAAA